>JAKLEG010000351.1 GCA_022703175.1 Myxococcota bacterium
CGACTACGACCGCGAGAAGCTCCAGGAGCGCCTCGCCAAGCTCGTGGGCGGCGTGGCCGTGATCCGCGTCGGTGCGGCGACCGAAGCCGAGATGAAAGAGAAGAAAGCCCGCGTGGAAGATGCTCTGCATGCGACCCGCGCGGCGATCGAAGAAGGTATCGTCCCCGGCGGCGGTGTGGCGCTCGTGCGCGCTCTGCCGGCGCTCGCTACGCTGAAGGTCGACAACAACGACCAGCAGTTCGGCGTGAACATTATCCGCCGCTCCATCGAAGAGCCGATCCGCCAGATCGTCGGCAACGCCGGCATCGATGCCTCGATCGTCTTGGAGAAGGTGCGCGAGGGTAAGGGCTCGTTCGGCTACAATGCGCAATCGGGCGAGTACGGTGACATGTTGAAGATGGGCGTTATCGACCCGACGAAGGTGGTGCGCACGGCGCTCATCAATTCGTCCTCGGTGGCCGCGCTCATGCTCACGACCGACTGCATGGTGGCTGAGAAGCCGAAGCGTGAGAAGCACAACCACGGTGGCGGCGCTGGCGGCGGCATGGGTGGTATGGGCGGCATGGGTGGCGGTGATATGGACTACTAAGCCAAAAGCTTAGCTAAATCCTATTGTTAGTACGTAAGAAAAGGGCCCCCTGCGGGGCCCTTTTTGTTATGGCCGCGCTTGTTCCCGTGACGCACTGTGGGTGTATCCCGGCCCGTCTGGCCTGGGGCGATAGGCACAACTCCTTAGAAATACACACGATATTGAATCCCTGCGAGGTATCTCGGCAGGCGGCCTAACACCTCGAAAACGCTCACAACCGTCGGCAGCGGTCGCCCGTGTTGGGGTCGGCCCAAGCAGGAGTTGTTCATGGAATCGCGACGAGACACCCTTTCGACATCGGTCTTTACTGCGATGATGCTGGTGTTGGCAGGGGGTGCCTGCAGCGGCGACGAATCGAGCACAGCCAAGAGCGCCAGCGCTTGCGGTGATGGGCGCTGTAGCAGCAGCGAGTCGTATGCCACCTGCCCGGCAGATTGCAGCTGCGGGAACGCCAGCATCGATGGCAATGAGGATTGCGACGGCAGCGCCCTAGACGGAGCGACGTGCGCTAACCAGTCGCTTGGGACTGGTACGCTGGCCTGCAGTGCGCATTGCACGTTCGACACCTCGGGTTGCACCTGCGGTAACGGCCGCATCGACGTTGGCGAGAGCTGCGATGGTAGCAACCTTTCGGGCGAAACCTGCCTGGGCCTTGGGTACGCTTCCGGCACCTTAGCGTGCGCAGCCTGTCAATTCGACACCCGTCTGTGCGAGGCGTTAGCGACCTGCGGCAATGGTACCCTGGATACCGCTGAAGCGTGCGAGGGCGAGGCGTTCGGCGGAAAAAGCTGCGTGAGCTTGGGCTTCGACGGCGGTGCGCTTGCGTGCAACGACCGCTGTGGGCTCGACACCTCGGCGTGCCGACGTTGTGGCAACAGTGTGGTCGAGAGCGGCGAGGCCTGTGATGGCGCGAACCTCGCGAACAAAAGCTGCGTGACTCAAGGGTACGACCGTGGCGTGCTGGTGTGTGACAGCGACTGTGAGTTTGACACCTCCGGCTGCAGTGAGTGCGGTGACGGCGTGGTGGATCCGGGCGAGGTCTGTGATGGCATTGATTTCGGTGGAGAGACGTGTGCCTCGCAGGGCTTTGACGCCGGTACGCTCACCTGCCAGGGCAATTGCCAATTCAATACTGCGGGCTGCAGCGCCTGCGGTAACAACGAGGCCGAAGGGGCGGAGGCGTGCGATGGCACCGACCTCGACGACGAGACGTGTTTGGACCACGGCTACGATGGCGGCACACTCACGTGCAACGCGAGCTGCGGGTTCGAGACCCATGCGTGCACAACGTGTGGGAATAGCACTCTAGAGTTGGGTGAGGACTGCGACGGCGCCCTACTTGGCGGCGACGACTGTTCCAGTTTTGGCTTTGAGCTGGGCACCTTGCAGTGTGACGCCTCATGTCGATTTGACGTTGCCGACTGCCACCATAGCTACCTGGTGGTGGCCGTGGGTAGCTCCCATGCGTGTGGCGTTACGGGTGACCAGCAGGTGGTTTGTTGGGGGCAGAACAACTTCGGCCAGGCCACTCCGCCCGTAGGGTCATTTAAGAGCGTAAGTGCTGGGGGGCTGCATACTTGCGCGGTCAACGCCGACGACACCGTCGCTTGCTGGGGCCGCAACAACGAGGGGCAAGCCACAGCACCTTCGGGCACCTTCAAGACCGTGGTGGCTGGTGGCAGCCATACCTGTGGCGTCAAGATGGACAACACGGCGGTGTGTTGGGGGGACGATCTGTACACTCAAGCCACGCCTCCCGCGGGCACCTACAAGGCCATCGCCGTGGGTGATTGGCATACCTGCGGCATCAAGTCAGATGGCACCGTGGCGTGCTGGGGAAGCAACACCTTTGCGCAAGCGACGCCGCCCACTGGCACCTTCTCTTCCTTGGGTGCGGGCGCCATGCATAGCTGTGGGATCAAGAGCGACGGCACGGTGGCGTGCTGGGGGGATGACAGCAGCGACGAGAGCAGCCCACCTGCAGGGGCGTTCAAAGCCATTGGTGTTGGCGGCTTCCATGCTTGCGGCATCAAGAGCAACGACACGGTGGTGTGTTGGGGCGAAAACGGCAGCGGCGAAGCGACCGCGCCCGTAGGCACATTCCAAGCGCTCGATGCCGGGTTGCATTTTACCTGTGCGGTCAAGAGCGACGGCTCGGGTGCTTGCTGGGGTGCCAACGGTTTTGGTGAATCAGACGTGCCATAGGGTTTGTTCGCGCGCTGTTTGCGTCGCCCGCACGTGTCGGAGTCACGGCGGCGTTTCTCAGCTTGCCAAATGCGCACGGCTGGCGTTGACTACGCGCGTTATGGGTGTGGTTTTTTTCAGTCATGGAGGGTTCTTATGCGACTTACGCAACTTGCAGTGGCAGCGGTCCTCACAGCGGTAACAATCCCTGCGTTCGCGCAGATTGAAGTCCGTGGCTCAGCGGCCGAGTTGGGGGCCTGGGGTGTCACTGGCGCGGCGCTGCGGGATGACGGTGTCGGGCCGGACGTTGTCGCTGGCGATGGCCTGTATACGTCGCGCGTGGCGTTCACGACCACGGGGACCATCACGTACAAGATCTATGACAACGGTGTTTGGTGGGGTACGAGCACCGGCACCGACCTGACGTTCAGCTTGGCCGCAGCTGGCGACGTCGAGTTCTACTACGACACCCGTGACCTGACCAGCGCTGGCTGGCAACCGGCGACGCGCGGTGTCGGCGACAGCATCACAGCCACCAAGAAGCTGGATGGCACCACCACCGCGCAGTGGTTGGCGGTGGGCGATTGGCAGACGCTCGTGGGTGACACCAATTGGAATCAGGACAGCACGATTGCCTTGGCCACCGACACCGGCCTGCTTGGCGACGCGACGGCAGCGGACGGCATCGTCAGCTATCGCTTCGTCATGCCAGCAGGGCACGACGGCACCCCCTACAATGTGAAGTTCGCGGCCAAAGGTGCCACGTGGAGCACCAAGCTCGGGAGCAACGGTTGGAGCTACGCCCCCGCCGATTCAAGCAACGTGGAGTTCTCCGCGGTCGCGGGCGATATCGTAACTTTCGAAATGGACACCCTGCGCGGACATATTCGGGCCAAGGTGTTTACCCCTGCGAAGCTGCTCATTACTGAAATTGCTTCGAATGCGGCAGACGTGGCTGGCAATATCTTGGAGGCGGAGTTTGTGGAGATCCACAACCCCGGGACTGCGCCAGTTGCTCTGGGGGATTACTACCTTTCTGACACGAACCAGTACTACCAGCTGGTCCGGTCAACGCCGCCTACACAAGCCAGCACCTCGGATTTCGTTGTTCGGTTTCCGGCCGGTGCGGTGATCAACCCCGGCGAATACCAGACCGTTTCAATTGCCGGTGCCACCTGTTTCCATAGCGGCTGCGGCTCCAGTCTGGGTTTCATGGGCTACGGTGTCTATCCAACCTATGAGATCTACGACCCTGCGACGCCGGCACATTGTTCGGCAGCCGTCCCAGACATGGTTCAGGCGTACTCGACCTCGGTCGGCACCACCAGTTTTCGCAGCCTGACCAACGACCGGGAGCCCGTCATTTTGTTTATTTGGGACGGAATTTCCGACCTTGTTCGTGATGTCGACTACGTCTTCTACGGCACGGGCACGGGTGCCATGGCGAAAACCGCGTCCACCTGCGAGGACGGTCCCGACGCGGGCACGGCAACATCCTGCTACCTCGCAGACACAGCCGATAACGTCAGCAATCATGCGGCGCTCGGTAACTACGGCACCTGCCGCACCGACTTTGTAGAAACCGCCCAGATTCAAACGGGCGGCAACGGCATCTTTGGCGGCAACGAAACCAGCGAAAACAACAGCGTTAATTTCCGGGCCTGCCCCACGCATACGCCCAACGCCAAAAGTGTCGCCGTGTTGGAGTTGAGCCCGACCGTTGCGACCCTTGAGGTGAACCAAATGCGTACCTTTGCCGTGCAGGGCTATGCGGACAAAGCCAAAACGGTGCCGTACACGCCCACGGTGGCGTGGAGCACCTTCCCGTTGACGCCGACGAAGATCTCGGTCGACCCGGTCACCGGCAACACTGTTGGCCTCGTGGTCGGTACCACCGACAGTGTGGTCGCGACAGCTGAGAACGTTTCTGCAACGGCCCCGATTACTGTCGTCTACGCGAGTATCGCGGTGAGTTGTCCACAAGCCGTCATCGGACCTACCGGTTCTACGACTTGTAGCGCCAAGGCGTACGACCACAACGGCGCCGAAATCGCAGGTGTTACCTATACTTGGAGCATCCTCTCGGGTACGGCCACGGTTGATGCCGCGGGCAAGGTGACGGGCAATGGCAGTTACACGGGGACGGTGACGGTGGCGGCCAAGGGCGCGGTGGGCGACACCACCACGCAAGGTACCTTTGACATCACTGTGGCAACTCCGCATGTCGCGGAGTTGGAAATCTTGCTCAGCTCTACCTGTCCCTCCATCGATTGCTTCGTGATCACGGCGGGCGCCGAATACCTGGTGGCGGCAGCCGAGAGCGTGAGCTTCTCGATCTTTGCCATTGATCAATTTGGCGAGGCGATCACACCCACGGGTGTGCTCTGGTCGTCGTCCAACCCGACGGCGGCGGTAAACCCGACCAACGGCGTTGTCGTCCTCGAAAACGTCGATGGCCTCGCGACCACCATTCAAGCCCACGCCGGTGGTGTGGATTCCAATCCTGTGGTGCTGGACGTTGAACGACGGTCGCCCGATGCGATTGCCATCACCAACGCGCCAGCCGGTAACAATCTCCAGCAAAGCTCGACCACCAAGCTCGATGCCTTGGTCACCGACCAATTCGGCGGCGAGCTTACCGGTGTCACCATCGATTGGTCCTCCGACGATGAAACCCGCGCAACAGTGGATGCCGACGGCTTTGTTACTGCAACCACCGTGTTGGGCGACGTTATAATTCAGGCGCAGGTGCACGGCACTAGCATTTACGACCTGGTAGAGTTGCACATCGTCAACGCGGTGCCCGTGGTGACGTCAGTGACGCTCACGCCAGCCACCGCCTCGATCTTGGTGGGCGACACACAAACGTTCTTGGCGACAGTGTATGACCAGCTTGGGGCGACGCTTACCGGCTATCAGGTCGACTGCACGTCAGCCGATGACGCGATTGCCACCGTGGTGTCCGGCGGTATTGCTGATTGTGACGTGGAAGGTGTGTCGGACGGCGTGGTGATCATCACGGCCACCGTGCGTAGCACCAGCGTGATCGGGACGGCTGAATTGACGGTGGCGATCGTGCCGCCAGTCGCCACCGACGTGGTGGTATCACCCGCCGAACCCACCATCGTGGTGGGTGAGACCCAGCAATTTGCCGCTGTGGTGCATGACCAATACGGCAACGCGATGACGGGGGTGGCGTTGGAATGGTCGGTCGTGGACGCCGGCGACATGGTCACTATCGACCAGAACGGATTGGCCACTGCGGCGTATGAAGGTGTGGCAACGATCATGGCTGCGGTTGTGGGTCAGGCTGACCTCTTCGGGGTGGCGATTCTGCACATTGTGGCTGAGCCCCTTGTGGTCGCGACCGTGACCGTGACGCCCGCCGACGCGACGCTGGCTCCCACCGGTACCCTACAGCTAACGGCGGCTGCGCATGACCAAAATGGCGGCCCGATGGCCGGCATCGCCT
>JAKLEG010000352.1 GCA_022703175.1 Myxococcota bacterium
GTCTCGATGGTCGTTACGCTCTTGGTTTATCCGTACGACACCGAGTCGCTGCGAGAGGAGTTGTTCAGCCAGCCCGATCGCTTCGCTAAGCTGGTGTTGGAGCCGACCAAAGAGAAGAAATCCACCCAAGATATGCTCAAGAAGATGAAAGAGCAGGTGGATAAGAAAACCAAAGAGCTTGAAAAAGAGCCCGAAACCAAGCCAGACACCACCAAAGCGAAGTTGGCGGTCATTCCCGATACCAACACGAAGGTGAAGCCTCGCACCAAAACGGAGGCCGAAAAAACCGCCGATGTGAAGGCAAAGTTCACCAAGCTGTTTTCCGGCGGTGGCGGCGGTTCCATGGGCGCGGGCGGCAGTATTCTTGGCGGTGGTGGCGGTGGTAGCTTGTCGGGGACATTATCTAACGTCATTGGCACGGCGGGTACGGGTTCGGCCACTGCGGGTCTTGCTGGCTTCGGCATTCGTGGTAGCGGGCCATTAACCGGCGGTGGCATGGGAACGAGCCGAGGAATTGCCGGCATCGGCACCGCAGGGCGTTTAGGCGGTGGTGGCTTGGCCTACGGCTCGGGCGTCGGCATCGGTAATCGCAAGGATCGGAACATGATTGGCTTTGCCACCCCGGTGATCATGGGGGCATTGCCGAAAGAAGTTATCCAAAAGGTCATCAACGACAACAAGAACCAGATCCGTTACTGCTACGAAGTGGAGTTGCAACGCAACCAAGGCCTGGAAGGCAAGGTTGGCGTCAAGTGGATTATTGCGGCCACCGGCGCAGTCGCCAAGGTTTCGGTCACCGAGTCGACCATCAAGAGCAAGAATGTCGAAGAGTGTATCAAAGGCAAAATCATGACCTGGAAGTTCCCGGCGCCTGCGGGCGGCGGTATCGTCGAGGTCAACTACCCGTTCGTGTTTAGGGCCTCGGGATGATGAAATTGCAAACGATGTTGCGGATGTGCACTGCCCTTGTGGCGGCGCTTTTGGTGTCGAGTGTTGCACGGGCCGAGGAGGCAAAGGCGCTGGCCGCCGCGCAGGCGTCTGGGTCTGCTGTGTCGGCGCCCGCCGAGGAGGCAGCAGCAGCCGCGCCTGAGGCCGTTGACCCTGGGATGCTGGCCGTGGTGCGGGGCTTCTACATGGAGGGCCGCGTGGGTGGCGGCTACATGCTGAAGAACGCCGAGCTTGCGGATCTGGCGGCGTATCCCAATGCCAAGGAGCACGATAAAACCGAGGCGTTGGGGGCTGGGGCGCTGGTACATTTGGCCATCGGCTACGATATCACGGATGCCTTCGCCATTCAGCTGCTGGGCGGCACGACGCAGGTTTCTACCACACGTTCAGACTACGTGCGGGATGTGAGCTTTGCGTTTGCAGGCTTAGGGGCGCGCGGCGCGATAGACCTGAGCGATCGCTTGGATCTGCTGTTGTCGGGCGGGGTGGCCTATGTGAGCGCCGACAACCAGGTAGAGACAGCCAAAACCGGCATCGCGGTTTTGGGAGGCGTGGGCGTCGAGTACTACGTGCATGTGCGCCATTTCTCGGTAGGCGTGGAACTGCAGGTGTTTGCACCATTATCGCCGACCCGGGTGTTTGTCAGCGTCGCGCCCCAAATCAAGTACACCTTCTTCTAGATCCAGCGCCTCGACTCTGTTGCCGTCACCGTTGTCGCAACTTCGCGTCTGCGCAGGTGGACGGGTGCCTGTTTGTGGAGCTCTAAAGAAAAGGGCGGTAGGCGCCAAGGGGGGCCGACGCCTACCGCCACGAATGACGCCGGGGGGGAACGGCGTCGTAACGTAAGTTAGGTCGACTCAGACAATTGTAAAGGCCAGGTGGGAAGGTCCAGCAATCCGAGGGATCCTCTTTCATCGACCGGGCGCCCGACGTATGCTTCCCGCCGCTTAGAGGTTGGCCTAAGTTGGCGGTTTTTTGGGAGGAGTTGGTCTTCCGCCGCTATACTCGGCGCAGTTTGGGTGTCTTGCGGCCCGGCGGCCGACAGACAGAACTTGGAACGACATGACGGACCTACAGGCCCACCTGCAAACGCTTGTGATGACCCCCGGCGACGCCGTGGCGATGGCGGCGGTGGAGGAGCACTATCGCCAGGAGGCCCGCTGGGAAGAGCTCCTGCGCGTTTACGAAGATAACGCCTTGCGTGGTGATAAAGTCATCGCGACGACGATGCTGCGAAAAGCCGGCCTCTTGTGTATTGAGGGGCTGACGAATGCCCAGCGCGCCGAAGGCTATTTGACGCGGGCGTTGGAGTTGTCCCCTGCGGACCTGCCGACCTTGCAAGCCTTGCGTGGTCTGCACTTGGCCCGGGGAGACTACGAGCGCGCGACCGAGGTGTATGAACGCGAGTTGGCGCGCTTGAGTGAGCCATTGGCCAAGGCTCGCGGTTTTGTCGATCTGGCGGAGATCTGCCGCGAAAAGCTGCACCGTGACGACCGTGCGTTGGGCTACCTGAAGCAAGCGTTGCGCGCCGACAAGAATCATGCGCCTGCCTATCGGGCGGTGGCCACGATTCAGAGTGCCCAAGGGCGCCTGGATTTGGCGTTTCAGGCGCTGACCACCGAGCAGATGTTGGTGGGGCCCACCGACGATTTCTTGGACCGCATGGTGGCGCTCGCAACACTACTGCTTGAGCATCCAAAGCTGCACGACCTGGCGCACAAGGCTGTGGCCGTGGTGTTGTCGGCGCGACCCCAAGACGGCCAGGCGCTGGCCATTCGCGATGAATTGGCGAGCTACGAGTTGGGGTGGACGGCGAAGGTGGTGGAGCTGTCGCAACAGGCGATCGCGCTTGGTCGTTCGCAACCAGCGCAAACCGCGGAGATGTGGTTGCGGGTGGCCGAGGTGCAGGCAGTCTACGGCAAACAACCAGAGGCGGCCTTGGGCTCCCTCGACAAGGCGATGGCGCACCGTCCTGGGCATCCAGGAGCGCTGCGGTTGATGGAAGAGCTGTACGGTCACGATGATCGCTTTGAAGACCTGGCACTCAAGCTCGAGATGATGGCCGCCTACGCCCGCGAGCCTGCTGTTGCCGTGGAGTTGTATCTCAAAGCGGCCATGCATCATGCCGTGCGCCTGGACAATCCGGAAGCGGCCGCGGGTGTGCACCACCGAGTGCTGGAGCTCGATCCGGGCAACAAGGTCTCCTCCAACGCCTTGGCCGAGTACTACCGCGAGCGCAAACAATGGGATGAGGCGCTGAAGACGCTGAAGATCTGGGCCGAGTGTGCGACCCAAGCATCTGACAAGGTCGCTGCGCATTACGCTTGTTGCCGCATTCTTGAAGAAGAGGTGGGCGACAAAGTGCGCGCGCGCCCGCATTACGAGGCCATTTTGGCGCTCGATCCGACGAATCAGGCTGCCGCCCAGGCTCTCGAAGAGGTGTATCGTCAAGCCGGGGACCATGCGGCGTTGGCCAAGGCGCTGCATGGCAAGCTCCACGGTGCCACAGCCGAGGAACGGCTTGGATTGCTTACCGAAATGGGCGATCTGTATGCTGGCCCGTTACAGCAACCCGCCGAGGCGCTAGAGGCGCTGGGCCAGCTTTACGTGGAAACCCCTTCGCAGAAGCTCCGCGAGCGCATGGAAGAGCTAGCGGCTGAGGCGCAAGGGTTTGCGAAGCTCGTGCAGATCCTCGAAGGCGGCCTGGAGAAGATTCGCGACGACGCCGATCGCATTCAAGCGCTGCATTCGCTGGCGGCCTTGTACGAAGGAGCGCGTGAGGCGCCGCTCGAAGCGTTGCGTATTCATCGTCGCATCCTGGCGTTGTCTCCGGACGATCCCGCGGCCAAGCAGGCCTTCGAGCGGTTGTTGAACGCCGCGGCCCAGAACCGCGACAAACTAGCCTTTTATCGAGAGCAGGCAGCAGCAGCGAGCTCAATGGGTGAGCGCATCACCGTCTTGAAGAAGCTGGCACAAGAGCTGGTCGACACAGCCAAGGACTACGTCCAGGCGATCGACGTCTATCGGGAGATCGTGAGGCTCGCCCCCGAGGATCTGGCCGCCGCTGAAGGGTTGTTGACGCTGTACCGCCGTGACCAACGCTGGGCCGAAGTGGCTGAGGCGTTGATGCAGAAACGCGAGCGTACCTCCGAAAACGCCGCGCGCACCGCGATTGAGCTAGAGCTGGCGCAGCTGTGTGAGGCGCGTCTGGGTGAGGTGGACCGCGCGGTGGAGTGGCTGCTCTCCGTGCTAACGAGCGCCCCCGCTCACGAGGATGCCTTGCAGGGGCTTGAGCGGCTCTTGTCACGCGCCAAGCGTGTGACGGTGATCGCTGAGACGTTGCAACCCTACTATCTTGCAAAGCAGCGTTGGGACCGGGCTGCCGCGATGATGGAGATTCGGGTGCGTGGCGCTGGTGAACCCGCGACACGCGTCGGCCTGTTGCGGGACTTGGCCGCGTTGCATGAGACTCGGCTCGCCGCACCGGCGCAGGCCTTGGCGGTGCTGTTGCGTGCGTTCCAACTTGAACCCCTTGACGAGGCCTTGCAGCAAGAGCTTGAACGGCTGGCTGCGCTGGTATCAGATTATTCAGGGATTATCCGAGCTTACCGCGCTGCAGCATTGGGCCTGGAGGCGGGCCCCCAAGGCCGGCTCTTGCGCCAGGCGGCGTTGTTGGCGGAGCGCGCCGGCGATTTGGAGAGCGCGCTTCTAGATTTGTTGCGGGTATTAAGTTTTGCCGACGCAGGTTCGACGCAGGCGCTCGCGGAGCTTTCCCGCCTCGCCAAGCATGGATTGACGCGTGACATCGTGACGGAGGCAGCGGCGAAGGTAGCCGCTGGCCTCGATGGGGATCTAACCACCAAGTACTGGCGCACGTTGGCCCGATTCTACGAGCACGACATGAACAGCACGACGGATGCGATTGGGGCCTGGAAGACAGTCCTGGCACAACACCAAAATGACCCCGAGGCCATGGCCGAGCTTGATCGGCTGTATGCAGGCACGGGAGATCCCAACCAGCTTGTGGAGCATCTGCAGACGAAGCTTGCGGCGGCCGTCGACGACGTGACGCGCGCTGCGCTGGGCGGGCAGATTGCCGAAATTTTAGCCGACAAGCTGAACAACTTGGATGGGGCAGTGCAAGAACTCCAAAAGGTTGCTGAGTTGGCTCCGGGGCAGCGCCTTGTGTGGCGCCGTTTGGCGGACTTGCATATTCGCGCCAGCCGTCCGGCCGAGGCTGCGCAAGCCTTGTACAGCGAGCTTGGTCTGTTGCCCGACGGCGACGAGCGCTACGAGCGTTTGGTGGTGTACGCCGAGCTTGTCGGTAAGCACCTGGGCGATATTCCCACGGCGATGCAGGCCCTGAAGGGGTTGATGACGCAGGTGCCAACCCATGCAGGTGGTTTGAAGCTGTTGGAAGAGTTCCATCATGGCGCGGCTGATCCAGCGCTACTGGCGAGCATCGCGGACCTGTTGTTGCCCGGTTACCGCACGAGCAACAACTGGGCGCGGGTGGTGGAATTACTCGCTAACCGCGTAGAGGGGACCACCGAGATCCCTGCACGCGTGGCGCTGCTCAAAGAGATAGCCGCCTTGCGTGCCGAGAAGTTGAAGGATACCGCAGGCGCCTTTGCCGATCTGGAACGCGCCTTTCACGACACGCCAGCCGACGCGGAGATTCGTTACGCGTTAGAGAAGGCCGCCGAAGCCACCAACAATTGGCAACGTTTGGCCGATGCCTACAATGGTGCTCTGGGAGCGATTGCCGACGCCGCGACATTGGCGAGCGTTCAGCGGAAGCTCGCGGAGGTTCTGGATAAGCGTCTGGGCCGGGGTCAAGAAGCGATCGAGCATTACCGCGCCGCGATGGGTGGCCAGCTCCCCGACGATTTGCCCTCTCTTGAGGCGATGGAGCGTCTGTTGCGGCAACAGAACCGCCAGGCGGAACTGGTCGATGTGTTGCAGGCCATCTCCGGAAAACTGCCAGCCACCGACCAGGCCAAGCGGATCACGATGTTGATGGAGGTCGCGCAACTCGCCGAAACGGTGCAGAGCGACAAGGCGCGAGCGTTAGAGGTCTACAAGACCATCGCCGAGATCGACGCCAAAGATGACAAGGCGTTGCGTCAGCTCGATCGTTTGCTAGACGAGCTAAACCAACCGCAAGAACGCGCGGAGATTCTGGAAAAGTTGGTCGCGCGCGCGTCACTCAACCCACAAATCGTCGACGATTTGTGGGTTGAGTGACGCGCGCGCGACCAACTTTTCCAGAATCTCCGCGCGTTCTTG
>JAKLEG010000353.1 GCA_022703175.1 Myxococcota bacterium
CCCCAAGCTCAACCTGAGCTTCGTCTTGCAGGCTTAGGCGCGGGCCAATGAGCACGAGCTTGGGCGTGCCGCTCACTGTCACCAGCTGCTTAAGCGCCGCCCAATCGGCGTAATACGTCACCCGAAACGACGCCTCGGCCGCAGGCCCAGCACCTCGGACGGCCGCATAGGGCAACAAGCCGCTGTCGACAAACGCCACGCGGGTCTGAGGGCTCAGGCGCGCATCCCACACCGCCAACGCGGGCTGACGCTTTGGCACCTTGTGCACACACAGCTTGGCCAACAGCCCCACGGGGCGCAGCAAATCGGGTAACGCGCGTTGTAGCTCCAACGCCACCTCCACGCTGTCGCACAACACCGCCGCCCCGCTGCCTTCCCGCAACACCGTGTCGACAAACAGCGCCACCCCTTGTACCGCGCGCGACAACGGCCCACCGCGATGAGCTAACGCCGGCACCTGGGCCACCACCAAGTCCACCTCGGGCCACTTGAGGGGATGTTTGCGCAACAATCCAGTCACCAACAACCGTTCGCCACCCGACGCCACCAAAGCATAGGCCGCCCCAGCCTCGGCAGGGGCTTCCAGAAATTGCAGCTCCTGTCCGCTCACCCCCACCCAGCGGTCACACGGCGCTGGCAAAACGGCCCCGGAGTAGCCGGCTTGGTTGAGCAATTCGACCAGCGCAGAGTTGGCGACCAGACGCTGATGCTTGGGTGGCAACCCCAGTGCCAGGTTGGTCACCACGCACAGGTCGCGCTTCTTGGTGGCGTCGAACCAGAGGGGCGTACCGCGCAGCAACACGCCATGGTCAAAGGCAATTCGGTCTACCATCGGGGCGCATTGTAGGCTGGCCGTCTGTCAATCCGACGCCAGCAAACGGCTTTCACACTTGCCATCAACACCCATAACCATAGGATTAAGCTGCATAAATTGCCATTTCCTTGCATCTTACGAGCGCCCCCATGCGCGCCCCCCGTGCTGCCTGGCCGCCGGGTTAGCTTTGCCCTCCGATCTATTCTCCAAGCCGCGCGTTCTATTACCCTGCCGGTCGAACGAATTGTTCTGGCCGGTGGATCCAATTATCCATACCGCGGTTTGCCTAATTCCTCTGCCGGATGGGGCAAAAACCAAGACGCCCACCGCCCCCCAGGCCAACACAAAAATCATTGCAATAACAAACAGTTACACAGAAGCAGCCAAACACAGCCGGCTTGAGGTCCTTACAAGCAGCCGTCGTTGCTGTAACCAAACGCCAGGTCGTACGTGGCCCCCCAGGCGGCGTCCGGTTTACCTACAATCAACCACAGGTTCTGCCCCACGCCCCCGACGCAGTTGTCCACGTGCAGCTCGGCCATGCCACTGCTCACCGTGGTATCCCCGAGCACGGTGAAATTGTCGTCTAAGACTTTGAACTGCAGGTTGCCGGCGCCACTGGTGAGCCAGGCCGATAGCGACAGATAGATGTCTGCGGGCGCGTAGAGATAGAACCAGTCCTCGTCGTATAGGCGCCCGACACCCGTGGTGGACAAGTTCACGAAGTTGTCGGAGCCCAAGCTCACCAGATCCACCCCTAAATCCCACGGCGAGCCGTCGTCGTTGTTGCCGTAGCAACCTTCATAGCTATCGTCGTAAAAGATGGAGGCCTGGGCTTGGGCGACGTTACCCGCACGGTCACTGAACTCCGCCTGTACGACCTTGGTGCCATAACCGCTCGCACCGACAAAACTGCTGACGCTGTTGCTATAGGCTTGCCACGCCCCAAAGCTGTCGTCGCTGTTGCGCAGGCGCATCTCAAACACGCCGGAGCCCAACAGGTCGGCCACCCCCAGCGATACCGCAAAGTTGTTGTCGGGGGTGTAGGCGCACGCCACGCCCCCTTCTTGCAGCTCGAACTTGGCCACCGTGGGCGGCGTGGTATCCACCAGCACCGCGCGGCTCCCTGAGGCCGACCAGAGGCCGGTCGCGCTCTGCTCTTGCACGTAGAGCGTGTGCGTGGCGTCGGGTAGCGCGCTCGCCGGTTGAAAGCTCAACGCGGCGGTGACGGTGCTGCCTAGGGCAAGGTTGGAATTATCGAGCTTGTAGCGAAACTGGCCGCTGCCAGTGCCGCCGCTCGAACTCCAGCTCCATTGCGGCAGGTTGTCGCGCGTGGGGGTGAGCGCCGTGACCGTGGGCGCAGGCGGCGCGATGCCGAGATCGGTATCACCCTCCGGATCGGCGCTGTTGCTATCGGCCATCGCGGCATCACCGGGCGCAGGCTCTTCGCTATCCGCGTCCCCCGTCGCCGCCGTATCTGTCTGGGCACCGTCACCCAAATCAGCATCGGTAAGCGGCGACAAATCTCCAGGCGCGTCCTTGTCGCCGTCGAAGGGGGCATCGCCTAGAGCAGCACCATCCCCAACCGCTGGCGTTGGATCGGCGGCCGGCACACCATTCGCAGAGTTATTGACATGGCCCACGCAGGCAGTCGCCAACAGCGTCCAACTCCAAAGCCAGCGCGTCGGATTCATCGGCATTTCCTCGTCATCGGCAGGTGGCCGCGACACCGCGCGGGCCTTACGGCAGGGCTCGGCGCTCAAGTTTGAGTAGGTAACCTAAGCAGGCATCCAGCAAATAGAAACTCGCATTGCCATCGATGCTCGCCAACCCCGACAAACACTGCGTGACGTTGGCCGGATAGTCGAGCCTGGGCGGCGCCCCATACACGGTCAACACGTCGCCGGCACCGCTCACCACCCCATCCAAATCGGGCGGCAGCACCCGCACCGAGCGGCCCGAGGTCAGCCACAAATCACCAAACGCATCGAAGACCAGGCCGCGTGGCGCCGAGACGGCGAAGCTTGTGGCCGGGCTGCCGGAGCCCGAGCCCGAATCAGAGCCATCACCAATCACCGTCGACACCAGCGACGCCGCAGACACCCCCCCCTCAACGTCAGGCGCGAGCCTGCGCACACGGTTGTTGCCGGTGTCGGCCACATACAAGCTCCCATCGGGCCCAAGCGCCACCGCCTCGGGCCGATTGAAGTAGGCCACGTTTGCCGACATGCCATCACCAAAGAAGGCCGGTTGACGTGCGTGCCCGGCGAGCGTCGCCACGACGCCTGTGTCCACCGATACCACCCGCAGCGTGTGGTTATTGGTATCGCAGACGTACAACAGCCGCTGGACGGCATCGAACGCCAAGCCGTGCGGCGCGTTGAACCGAGCCTCAGTGATGGCGTCGCCGTCAACATCCCCGACCACGCCTTGGCCAGCGAGCGAGGTGAGCGTCCACAGGCCGGGATCCGCCGCCGCCACGTCCACGCGATACACCATGTGCCCCAGCGCATCACTCAGGTAGAGCACCTGCCGACTGGCGTCATAGGCAAGGCCCGCGGCATTGTCGAGTTTTCGCGCGTAGCGCGCACGCTGGCTTGCACCCACACCCCCCGCAAAGCCGCTTGGGTAGCCAACCACGGTGGTGAGTCGCTGGGCATCGGCTTGAAACAGGCGCACGCGGCCATCATTGCCATCGGCCACCACCCAGCGATCGGTGTCTAGAGCCACAAGCGCGCGCGGTGATCCAAGCTCACTCACGGCGGCCGGCCCATCCCCGGGGGGGTCGATTTGACCGACGATCGTGGTCACCACCCCATCAGCATCAATACGACGGATGTGCGCGTTGTCGCTGAAGTAAAAGCCATCGGGGCCCTCGCGTAGCCAGCCGGTGGCGTTGCCACCTGCGAGCGTGGCCAAACCACCATCGCCGATCAAAGACGAACCGGTGCTGAGTGCCACCGTGGAAATAATGGCAGTGGGCGAAATCGACGCGATGCGACGCAGGCGACTGTCGGCAATCGTCAGCGAGCCGTCACTCCCCAACGCCACCCCGGCAAGTTGCGCCGAAGTAAACGTGGCTTGGTCAGCGCGGCCGCCGTCGCCACAGAGCTGGGCGCGCGTGCAGGTGTTGCCAGTGCCGGCCAGGGTAAACAGCTGACCGTCGCTGGCCGTGTACGCACGTACCCGATGCAGCGGCAAGTCGGTAAAGAGGATGTTGCCGCCGTTGTCGACCACAAGGGTGGGCATCGGTGGATTCAGCACCGGGTGGTTGCCCAATTGCGCCAACGAGGCGGGGCCACCATCGCCGCAGGGGGCCGTGGCGTTGCTGCAAGCAGAGCCATTGCCAATCACGGTGGTGATGATGCCGGTTTGTGCCGCGATTTTTCGGATGCGCAGGTTGCCAACGTCGTAAATATAGATGTTGTCATCGGCGTCGATGGCCACATCTTCGGGATAGCGCAGCTGCGCGGCCACGGCTGGCCCACCGTCGCCTGCAAAACCGCCGACCGCAGGGGTATCGGCGGCGCCCGCCACGGTGGTGAGGCGGCCGGTGGCCAAGGACAGCTTGCGTACGCGGTGTGAGCCCACCTCTGCGAAAATCACGTCCCCCGATGAGAGCACGCGCAAACCCATCGGGTATCGCAGATCGGCTTTGAGCGACTCCACATCGATGCCTGTCTCATCTCCCAAGCCGGCGACCAAGGTGAGATCGTTGGTGAGGTGGTCAACGCGCAAGATCATGCCGGGAAGCCGATAGGCCAAAAGCAAGTCGCCATTGGCGGCAAAATCGAACCCGGCGATATCCACGAGCGACGTGCTACGCGCCGTTTGCCCCAAGCCGACCCGATTGAACGGAACACTGCTGACGAGATCGTGAATGATCCCGGCGTCGAGGCTGCGCACCTTCAACCCCGCTTGCCGCACCTCGGTAAACACCAGGTCCCCCATGAAGGTCGTGGCGACACTCTCAGGCTCCACGTGGGCCGCAAGCGCGCTGCCGCCGTCGCCCGTGGATCCCGGCAGCCCCACGCCGGCCAAGGTTACCAGCCGACCGGTCAGGTCGATCATACGCAGCCGATACTCATCGCCAAACACCAGCTCCCCGGAGGGCAACGCGCTCAGGCCCGACACGCGCCAGCTGGTCCCTGCGGAGCCAATACTGCTTTCGGCCGCGAGCTCACCATCGGCGGTGAAGCCGCCCACCCCCGTGCCTGCCACCGTGTCGACGACATCGGTGCGGCGGTCCCAGCGACGAATGCGCTTGTTGTTGTAGTCGTTGATATACAGCGAGCCGTCCAAGTCGAGGGCCAAATACTTGGGTCCATTCAGCAACGCCGCCCCGGGGTCGACGCCATCGCCCGCAAACCCCGGTTGGAACGGCTCGCCCATGAAGCCGTAGATCTTGCCGTTGGTCAGGTCGACATAGCGGATCACATGCGCCTGGCTGTCGGAGACATAGAGCCGGCCCTCATTGTCTGCGATCAGGCTGTCGGGCGACCCCATCGAAGCCTGACGCGCATCACCGCCGTCCCCCCAAGTTCCACAGGCGCTGCCGCATATCGGCCCTAGGCCCGCAAGCGTCGTGAGCACCTGGGTGCGCGGGTCGATCGCCCGAATGCGCGAGTTGTCGATAAAATAGATCGTGCCGCGATAGTCGACCGTGATGCCGCGGAGATTGCCAAGTTCGGCGTTATGCGCGAGCGTGCCGTCGGGGGCGTCGTTGTAACAAATGCCCGTGCCCGCAAGCACGCTGGCCACCTGGTTGGTGGGGTCTAGGCGCCAAATCCGACAGGCGTGAAAATCCACCACGTACAGCATCCCCTCCACGCTCGTAGCGATGTGGCGGATCTGCGAAAAACCGACGCGGCCAAAATCACCCTCGGTAAAGCCCTTGCCCAACACCACCGCGGTGTCCCAGGTGGTGCCCGCGCACTGATCGCAACCATCGTTGGGATTCGGGTTGGCGTCGTCGCACGCCTCAAACGGCGCGTGGGTTTCGGGGTTGGTCGCTTGGTTCGGGATGCCATCCCCACACACATTAAACACGCAATTGTTCCGACAGCTGTCTTCTTCGTCGGTGTTGCCGTCGTCGCACAGCTCGGCGGGTGGCGTCCCCGAGGCGTTCACGCGCCCGTCCCCACACAGGTTGAACACGCAATCACCGAGGCACGCGGCGTTGTCGCCGTTCTCAAGCCCCTCATCACATTCTTCGCCGCTGTCGGTAACGCCGTCCCCGCACACCGGCAAGGCGCAGCTCCCCGGGCGGCAGGCATCGGGACGTGTCTGTGAGTTGTTGGTCCCCTGGTCGCATTGTTCGCCCGCTGCCGCATCGACAAAGCCATCGCCACAGCTCGACGTCCCGCAATCGCCCGCAACACACAGGCCTGCCACGCCATCACGTTTGGTGCAGGCG
>JAKLEG010000354.1 GCA_022703175.1 Myxococcota bacterium
GCGCCAGCGGCGAGTAACTCTACGGGTTCGGCGTCGGGATGCGCTTGATTCCACGCAACGCGGGCTGGATCTAAACCCAAGCTCGTGGCGAGTAGACGCTCACCTATTTGGCGACTGGGTCGCGGGTTGGTCGCGGTGGCTTCGACGCTGCGCAAGCTCAACACCAACAGGCCCTCCAAGGTGTCGAGCTCCACTTGGGTGAGGGCCGGCAGCGCGCCTTTGTCTGCCACGCGGCTAGCGAGTTCGAGCCGCAGGCGATTGACCGCGGTCTCGTCGTCGACAAGCGTCTGCGCGGAGAGCAATCGATAGATGTCACGAAAGTAGCCCGGGGTTTGGCAGTTGGCGTCGAAGCGGGCCGTGGCAGCGGGATCAACGACGTCGGGGCGGTTGGTATCGGCGTTGTCTTGGGCCGTCCCGCAGGCAGCGGCGAGGCTCAGACAGCAGATCATCAATGTTTGCTTAGCCATGCCGATCTCCCACGCTCTACTTGGCATCTGGTATTTTCGGCAGGCCTAGGTGGAGGTTGCGCCTAAATGTAATCCACTGATTTTATTGGTGTTTATGTTAGACGCCAGCATGCCTCGCGCGCCTCAGGTAGCAGCCCACCGAGGTCCAGTCGAGTCTATCCGCGTCTACATCAATGCGGCCTAGCGTTTCCGACAGCAGAATAGCGTGTGGCTCATGCCTAGGTGGTCGGTTTCCTGCTCTAGTGTCAGGCCAGCCGCTTTCACGCAATCCAACACATCTTGGGAGTGGTACATGCGCGAGTTGCCGTTGGCCATCACCGTGAAATACAGCGAGCTCATGTTCAGGCAGTAGCGCGCGACGTCGTGCTTCTGGCGGTCCCAATAGGTGTCCAGGATGAACAGGCGCGTGCTGGCTGTCATCGCTTCGCGTACGCGGGTCAGGATGGTGACCACCTCGGGCTCAGAGAAGCAGCACAGAAATTGACTCATCCAGATCGCATCAGCGCCCTGGGGCACTGGTAGAGCCGGATCCAAGAAATCGATCGGATGCCCTTTGATGCGGTGGCCAAAACCAGCGGTGCGAGCATTCGCCAGAGCCACGTTTAGCTGACCCGGCAGATCCAAGATGGTGACTTCGACATTGGCATCGAACTGCACGCATTGAGTTGCGAACCGACCGGTGTTGCCGCCGATATCGAACAGCGTTCTTGGGGGGGGAGCAAACACCAGCGGCAGCACCTCGGGAAACGCGGTGTCTGAGTAGTAGTGGTCGAAGGCAAACCAACTTTTCTTCGCCGCTGGCGGCAGCGTCGCAAGCGCCTCGTAGACCGTCTTGTGGGGACCGAACACCTTGAGCCCGGCGGGCGTGCCGGTGCGCAGCGCCTCTTCGGTGTAGAAGCCGCCCTGGTAACAAACGTCGTGCACGAAATCCATGTTCACGCGGGTCATCGGATCGCGCTCAACAAAGAAACCGAGCTTGGAGAGGATGTAGCGCTCCGCTTTTTCGTGCAGCATGCCAGCGACCACGCCGCCTTCGAGCAACACACGCAGCGCATACCGTGACAATTTGGTGGATTGTTGAAGCGCTGTCAGGTCGAGACCTTTGGGTTTCCCCGCCAGGGCTGTTAGGACACCGCTGTCCCTTAGCGTGCGGGCCACATGAAAGGCGATGGGTGCAAAAGCCAACCGTTGGGCCTCGAAGATGGCCGAGGCGGCGGTTTTGCTCTTAGGGAGATCTGATTGGGTCATCGCAGCTCCATAGCGAGAAAGCGGCGGATGATTGTCGTAAGCCCTCGGGAAACGCAAGCGTTCAAGACTTGCCAGCGCCCGCTCGGGCTCTGTAGTTAGTCGACCCGGTTGTCTTAGGAGGAGTGTATGCGACGACATGGCGTTATGACCTGGGCAAGCGCGATTGCCGCAGCTGGCGGGGCAGGCCTGATGGCGGTGGGTCAGGCGCAGGCGCAAGTGCCGTGGGTCGGGACCTCCGAGGTGTCCTCTCGCGCGTCGTTGATGTCGCAGTGGCTGACGCTGCACCTACCCGAGGTGCTGCTCGTGGAGGCGCCGTTTGGGCTGCGGGTGTGGCAGTGGTTGGCACTAGCGCTGGCCGCGACGCTGGCGTTCAGCTTAGGCCACTTCGCCGGGCGCATCACCCAAGCTGTGTTGGCCCATGTCGCCAGTCGCACGCGAGCGGAATGGGACGACGCGCTGATACCGCGTATGGCGGGACCGTTGCGAGTTGCGTGGGCGTTGGGGTTGGGCCGGATGTTCCTGTTGGCGTTGGATTTGCCTCAGGATTTCTTGGCGGATTTGCGTAGCTGGATTCGTGGCGCCTTCGTGTTGGTGTTCTTCTGGGCCTCGGCGCGCGGCGTCGACGTATTGCACCAGGTGATCTTGACGTCCGCATGGGGTCAGGCCCATCCGTCATCCCGCTCGATGTTGGCGTTGGCCGGGCGGCTGCTCAAGGTTGCGGTTTACGCCTTTGGGGTCGTCGCGTTGCTTTCCGACTTTGGCTTTCCGGTGGCCAGCCTCGTCGCTGGTTTAGGCATTGGTGGTTTGGCGTTGGCGTTGGCTGGACAAAAGACGGTGGAGAATTTGTTCGGCGCGTTTTCGATCGGCGCCGATCAGCCGTTCCGCGAAGGCGACTATGTGAAGGTCGAAGATTTTACCGGCACGGTGGAGGCGATCGGCTTGCGCTCGACCAAGTTTCGCACGCTCGATCGCACTCTCATCAGCATTCCGAACGGCAAGCTGGCCGAGATGCGCCTGGAAACGTATGCCGCCCGGGACCGTTTGCGATTTCTAACCAACGTGATCTTGCCGTTCACCACCCGTTCGACCCAGGTGCGCGCCATTCTACAAGGCATCAAGGCATTGCTTGAGGCGCACCCGAAGTTGTGGCGCGAGTCCCTGAGCGTGTCGGTGAAGGAACTTGTGGAGACGGGCATGACCGTTGAGGTCATGGCCTGGTTCAAAACTATCGATTGGGCAGAGTTCGTAGCGATCCGCGAGGAATTGCTGTTGGGGATTTTGGAGGTCGTGGAGCGTGCGAAGGCTGAGTTGGCCCAACCGGTCCGCATCGTGCGGGTTGTGCCAGATCCTAACGCGGCGTCGATCTTTCCCCCACAGGGTGACTCGACCCACCCCCCCCAAACGCGGTAGAAACAAACTCTCGATGGGTGGGACGAGGGCGCGCCCAGTAAACTCGGGGTCTTCTTGTTTTGTCTTGACGGCACGTGTGTTCGGTAACCCCCATGGAGGGAGCGCCGATGTCCGGGGAGCCAATCGTGTCTGACTCTAGCCATTCGGCAGAGAACCTGAGAAGCGTTCTCAACGCTGCACCGTTTGGCGTGTTGGTTTGGCGCGACAACGAAGTGCTATTTGAGAATCCGGCCTTTTGCGCGTTGCCAGGGCAGCCTCTTGCCGCTGGTTGGGTGCGTCCGGAGTTGCTAGGTGTGCACGCCGATGATCGGGTGCGCGTGCGGGCGCACATCGATGAGACTCGCGTAAGACATGGCCTCACGAGTGCGATGGATCTGCGCGTAGCGACGCCGGAAGGGACGCCCCATTGGTGTCGGGTGTTTTTGCGCCAGGTCGAATGGGACGGCCAGCCAGCGCTGATGGCGTCGTTCGATAGCATTGATGGCGTCAAGCTTACCGAAGAGCGGCTGCGGCAGACCGAAGACCGTTTTGCGATGCTCGCTGAGCACGCGCCGTTGGCGGTGGCAGAGATCCACGTGAACCAGAATCGCTTTTTGGCCGTGAACGACGCGACCTGCGCCTTGGTTGGGTACTCGCGCGAGGAGCTGGTGGCTATCGGGCCCGATGGCTTGATGGAGCCAACGATGCGTGCCAAGCGTTCGGCCATTGTGGAGCGCGTGCTGAAGGGCCAGCCCCTCACCGGCAGTGAAGAGTTCGTGTTACGGGCCAAAGATGGCCGCCAGGTGTGGGTGTTGGTGAACGCCACCTTCAACCGGCTGCCCGACGGCAATCTGCGGGCGTTGGTGGTGGCCCAGGACATCACCGCGCGCAAGAAGGTTGAAGAGGAGATGCAACGCATCGAACGCCTGGAGTCGCTGGGCGTGCTTGCTGGCGGCATCGCCCACGATTTCAACAATATCCTCACCGCCGTGCTGGGCAGCGTGTCGCTCGCTCGCTTGAGTCCGAGCGTAAACGATGTGGACCGGCTCTTGGCCGAGACCGAAAAGGCCTGTATTCGCGCCAAAGACCTGACGCAGCAGCTTCTTACCTTTTCGAAAGGGGGCGCGCCCGTACGGCGTACCTCGGCGATTGGACGTGCTCTGAAAGAGTGGGTGGCGTTCGCGTTGCGTGGCTCCAATGTGCAATGCCGGTTCGAGATTGCCGACGAGTTGTGGTCGGTGCGCGTGGATGAGGGGCAAATGAACCAGGTCATCCACAACATTGTGCTTAACGCCGAGCAAGCAATGCCGGCCGGTGGCACGGTGACCGTCTCGGCGAAAAACCAAGAGATAGGTGGCGATAACAAGCTAGCGCTGACCACGGGGCGCTATATCGTTATCAAGGTGCAAGACCACGGGGTGGGTATTCCGCCGGAGCACCTCGCCAAAATCTTCGACCCGTTCTACACCACCAAACAGGGTGGCAGTGGCTTGGGGTTGGCTACGGCCTATTCTATCGCCAAACGTCACGATGGCATGATTCGCGTCGAGTCGCAGCCGGGGGTCGGCTCAAGCTTCTTCATTTACCTGCCAGCCTCTGATGCTCCGGTGCTCACCGTGGAAGCCAAACCGGTGAAACTAGAGGGTGGCACCGGCGCGATTCTTTTGATGGATGATGACGAGACCATCCGACGTGTGGGCGAGCAGATGCTCAAGCGGTTGGGATACGAGGTCGTCACTTCCACCGATGGTGCTAATGCGTTGGCGCTCTACCGCGATCGCATGCACACCGAGCAGCCGTTTGCGGCGGTCATCATGGATCTCACCGTGCCGGGCGGTTTGGGCGGTTTGGAAACGCTGAAGCACCTGCGGGTCATCGACCCGCGCGTGCGTGCGCTGGTTTCAAGCGGCTATTCTACGGCCCCGGCGGTTGTCGATGCTGCGGCACACGGTTTCCAAGGCGTCGTCACGAAGCCGTTTACGATCGAAGACTTGGACAAGGCGTTGCGACGGGCCGGGATCGGCCGGCGCGCCTAACCTGCGCCGACCGATCCTCTGGGCCGTTATAGCGGCTGCGCGGAGGCTAGCGCGAAGCGTTGGACGCCGTAGTAGCCCGACGGCAGATAGACCACCTCATCATGCACCGTCAGCGACACCGGGTAACCTTGGGTGCGGAACGTGTTCATCAAGGCTGGCAACCCTGGGTTGCTCACGTCCAACACCATCAGGCCTTCGCCCCAGCCCATGTTGAAGAAGGCTCGGCCCGCAGTGACCGACATCAGGTAGCCGTAGCCATTGACTGCCGCGTGTCCCAGCTCACGCAGGTGGGCGGTCGGTGCGGCATCCAGAATGGTGAGCGACATCGTCGGCAGACTGCCGCAATCCCACGACCAGCGTTGCGTCACCGCATACAGCTGTTCGTCCACCCACTCGACACTTGATAAGTAATTGTTATCACTTGAGAATTCGACACGGGCCAAAAGCTGTGCATGGCTGCCTGAAAGCGCCAAGCTGTTCAAGCTTTGGGTGACCACGCCGTCGTTGTTGTAGCTGTAGTCTACAGTAAAGATGGTGCTGCCATCCGCGCGAGCGTCGACGAACGAGCCTGGGGTGTTCACGCCCGCAAGCTCCGTGGTCGAGCCATCGTTGTTGAGCACAACCCTCCCTAGGTAGTAGGCCGCCCAGCTGTACGGGCTGTCCACATCCACCGGCAACCAGTAGGTGTAATAGACGGTGTCACCGCGCGTGACCAAGTTGGAGGCCATGCGTGCAAGCGGTACACGCGTTACCGTGAGGGCATCGGGGTTGGCGAGATCCACCACCCAGAAACGATCCACCTCGGTGCCTTCGGCTGCACGAGTCGCGGCGTAGGCAATGTCGACCTCCGGACCGTAGTAATAGCTGTACGGATGCAAGATGAGCCTGGTGCCGGCCAGCTCCACTTCGCCACCGTAGCCGTAGTAGCCCCAGCCGCGGTAGAGGCCGCCATAATAGTCGAAACCGCCCACCATCGGCAGCTCTGCCGTGCCGCGCGCCACGGGGGCCAACGGATGGGTGAAGTCAAAGAGTTGCACGTGCGTCAGGCCATCATTGCCGTCATACGACACCACGGTAATGA
>JAKLEG010000355.1 GCA_022703175.1 Myxococcota bacterium
GGTTGATTATTGTTGGTATTGTAATGTTGTAGCTCACCGTGCCTACGAAAAAGGCTGCCAGCAACGCGACAATCGAAAGCACCAACGCAATCCACGAGTACCATTTGACCTTGCGCCCAGCGAAAAAGTCGGTGATGGGCGCAATGATCAGCACGCCGCCACGCATCAAGAGCATCATGAAAACAATCGACACACCGCCAAAGGTGTAGGCGAGCGTTGTGGTGGGGATCACCGCCGCGGTGGCGAGCCCCGATAAAAACGTCCAAATCCCCGGGACTGGGATGCTCCGACCGAAGAGGGTCTTATGCGTGGCGTACTTCCACCACCCCATCGCACTAATGAAGATGAACATGCCGCACAGTGACGCGAATGCTGTCAGCGGCAGGAGTGCATCGCCCGAGATGCCTTTGTACGTGGAGAGGTATTTCGTCAGGGCGCTGTAGGGCGCGTAGCAGGCGAAGTAACCAAACGCGAACCACCAGATGCTCAAATACGTATCGTGCTGCTCGACACTACTCACTCGCATCCGTATGCACATAACACCCCAGCAAAAAAACACCAGCGTGATACGCACCGCGTCATAGCGCTAGGTAGGCACAACGCCTAAAGAATTGGCCTCCAGCGGCGGCAAACGCCAGGCCAACCACAACCATGCGGGCAGTGCCACCCCTCCCAGCACGAAGAACGCCATGGGCAACGAACCCTGGTCGGTCAAGACGCCAAACAGTGGACCCACGCCAATGA
Source organism: Myxococcota bacterium (assembly GCA_022703175.1). Lineage (GTDB taxonomy): Bacteria > Myxococcota > XYA12-FULL-58-9 > XYA12-FULL-58-9 > XYA12-FULL-58-9 > JACRCV01. The sequence continues at coordinate 745 of JAKLEG010000355.1, forward strand.
AGAAGGCGCGCGCCATCAGGCTCGACACCGACAACACCGTCGCCCGCATACGGCTGTCGGTACGGCGATTCAAGCCGTTGTAAAAAAATGGCAGCGCCATATTCCAGCTCAAGGCCAACAGCGGCGCCACCGGCACCAGCAACCATTCAGGTGCCACACCGACCAAGAGTAACAAGGGTCCTTGCAGACACAACACCCAAAGGAAACGTTGCGCGCCCAAGTGTGCGAGCAATCGTGGCCCCCATAGCCCGCCCAAAATACCCGCCCCCTGGAAGCCGGCAAACAGCACTCCTTGCCACGCAAGTGACAGGCCCCACACCCGATAGGCAATGAGGCTCGCCCACAAACTTACGAGTCCAATGCAAGAGACCACACCCACGCCCACCACCCACGGCAACAACGGCCCGGGTCGCAGACAATGCCCGGTCACCTGCCAAATCTCCCGCCAAGCGTGGCGCAGCTCGGGTTTATCGCGCTCGGGCTCCACCATCACGTACGCAAGCGGCAACAACCCGAAGAACGTCAGGATGTTGACGTTGAACGGCCACGCCAAGCCCACACGCGCAAGCAAACCACCCATCACGCTCGCCACCATACAGCCCCAACGAGCAATCGCCGACTGACGTCCCTCAAAACGCAGGTAATCGGCTTCGCGCCCAAGCGACTTGAGCGAATCAAACAATAGCGCCGACAAACAACCGGATTGACAGCTCACGGCCACGGCGGCCAGCAGCTCGGCCGCAATGAAGGACGACAGACTGTCACCCGCGCGATACACGCACAAACTGAGGGGCCAGAACAGCGCCCCAAAGAGGAGCGTGCGGCGCCGCCCCAAGGCATCGGCCAAGAAACCACTTGGCACCTCCAAAAAGAACATCGCGATACCGAACACCGCTTGGGTCACAAACACCGCGCTAGAACCCAGGCCGTGATGGGCGTACCAGGTCACGAGCACAGGCACGATCAGGAAGAACTCGCTCGTAAAGGTGAACGCGGGAACCAAAGCGAGATTGCGGCGAACCACGGCCGAGGTCACGAGTACGTCCCGGAAAAAGGTGGCAGCAACGCTAGCAGCTTGCGCCGACCCGGCCAACGAGGTGCGGCTTCCTACTTCACAAAGGTTGTCCGATAGCGCTTGCCTTTGATGCGCCCCTCGTTGAGGCGCGCTTGAGCGAGCGTGCTCACCGCTTTGGCCACCGCCACGTAACTGAAATGGTCGTGAATCTCGATCTTGCCCACATCCTCGGCGTTCAACCCTGCGGCCTCTCCCGTAAGCGCCCCCAGGATGTCCCCCGGACGCAACTTGGCTTTACGGCCTCCCGCGATCCGCAACGTCACCATTGCCGCACTGCGAGCCTGGGTCGGCGCTGACTCGCGCTCAGAAGATTTTGAAGAATCCCAGCTCATACGTGCCAGCGCGACATGCGCTGTTTGCTCAATCGCATTAAGCTTGTGGCCTTCGTTGGAAGCGCACAGTGAGATCGCCAAACCGGATTTCCCGGCGCGGCCGGTGCGACCAATGCGATGTACGTACATCTCGGGCTGGGACGGCATCTCGAAGTTCACCACCAAGTCCAAGTCCTGGATGTCGAGCCCCCGCGCCGCCACGTCGGTCGCGACCAAAACCCGCGTGCTGCCATTGCGAAACTTGGCCATGACCCTGTCGCGATCGACCTGCTCCAGATCACCGTGCAGCGAGGCGACACTGATGTGCGCCTGAGCCAAATCCGCCTCGATCTTGGCAACCGTGACCTTGAAGTTGGCAAAGACCAGCGCCGATTCGTGCGGGTGTTGGGCAAGCAACCAACGCAGCGCCTGCAGCTTGTCTTCAACCTCTGCGGCATAGACGACCTGGCGCACCTCGGCAGGTTGTAGCGCGGCCTCAATCTCAACCTTCACCGGCTGGCGTTGATACTTGCGACTGAACTGCTCGATCGATTCGGGAAAGGTGGCCGAGAAGAACAATGTCTGTCGCGGTGTGGGTAAGGCATCCAGGATCCACTCCATGTCCTCTTGAAAGCCCATCCCCAGCATCCGATCCGCCTCATCCAAAACCGCGGTCGTGACGTTTTGCAGATCCAGATTGCCTCGCTCCAGGTGATCGAGGATTCGTCCGGGTGTCCCGACAGCGATATGGACACCCCGACGCAAGGCGCCAGCCTGGCTACGCAAAGGCTCACCGCCGGAGAGCACGATCACCGAAAGGCCCTTGAGACGCCGTCCCAATTTACGGAACTCCCGAGCCACTTGGGCGCTAAGCTCGCGGGTCGGGCACAACACCAAGGCCTTCAACCTACGCGGCTCCAGCGCTAACCGCTGCAAGATTGGCAACGCAAATGCCACGGTTTTACCACTGCCGGTTTGCGATTGGCCTACCAGGTCGCGACCCGAAAGGAGCACCGGCATGGCTTTCGCTTGAATGGGGGTGAGTGACGTGAAACCGAGTTCGGCGACAACCGTCAAGAAATCGGTAGACAGCGGCAATGAGGCAAAAGCGGAGTCCATCGCTGCCACCCTACCATCAATGCGATGGGCCGCGAGAAACAACCGCATTGGGAATAACTACACTGACGCTGGAGCCCCCACCTGCAACAAGGAGCCAATGGCGTCGTGCACCTGGGCGCGGCTTCGGGGCAGAAACTCCAGGCCCAACAGCGCATACCAAACCAGCAGCTCTGGACCCTCATCCTGAGGTAGCTCGTCGGGCTCGACCAAAAACGGCGCCACCTGCCAAACCTGTTGCTGCTGCCGCCACCATCGCAACGTAAGGGTGGCTGGGTCTGCAAGGCCGTGGCGAGTCACCTGAATCTCCGTCGTGCCATCTGGCACTGTCGCCAGATGCCGAGACTGTGGATTTATGGAAAAAGCCGCGCCGCAGCGAATGAGCCAACCCCGTGCCGTCAGCGCAGCCAAGGCCGCTTCTGCGTTGGTGACCGAAACCTGCGCCCCGCACGACGACAGCGCCGCCGCGAAACCCACCGCCGTCAACTCGTGGCGCTCGGCTAAAGGCAGCGCCCACCCCAGCACCAGCGCCTCCAACCCGACGACCTCCCACGCCGTAGCCATCACAACAGGGTCGGGCCCGCACACACTGTCGACAAGTTGTTGGTGAATTTGCTCGGCATCAAAGGCCGTAGAAAACCACACCTGTTCAGTGTCACCGCCCACGAGTACGGCCTTGACCAAATCGCTCTCGACCACCAGCGACTTCGCGACCCCCTCTCGCCCCGTATGGGTCATACGGATCCGAAGAACCGGATCGGCGACCAACTGCAGCCCCTCGTCGAACTCGGGCAGAAGCCCCTCGTCGTCAGGCAAGAGAAACCCACCCTGGCGAAGCTCGCTGAGAGCCTGCGCCGCCTGCACATCAGTCAGAGCAACCTCTGCGGCGGGCGCCAAGAGAGATGACGGCGTCGGATCGAGCCACCCCAACCGAGCCAGTGCACGCATGACGTTCCAACTGACAACCATCATGGGAAGCACATCAGTCGCAGCTAGGCGTCGCTAGTGTCGAGCCCAGGCCCAAGCATCCTTGGCGTCCTTCCAGGCCCTGGCGATGTTGACGTTGGACCAATAGGACACGGTGTCCTGCCACACCGCGTGAGCGCCCTTGTCGACAAGCGATTGACCGACCAGGTGGGCCAACCGAATTGGCGCGCCCAGCCGCCCAGCCGCCATCTCGGCGTCGAGCGCAACCAACGCGCGATCGCCTGCAGCCTGCCCGCCAGAATGATAGTCCGCTGCAACCCCGAGCAACTGCGGCACCGTGCGCAACGGTCCCGTCAAATGGGGTCGGTCCATAAAAAAGGTTTCTACCGCGACAATCGGCAAGGCAGGTGCTTGGGTATACATGATGCTAGAAATCCCTACTTGCGCGCTAGCGCGGCTGACGTTCCCCTCTAGGGTCGCCCCCTTGCGCGCCGATCCCCAGGCATCTACCCCCACAGCAATGGCAGTCAGAGCTTTGCCCCCAAAATCGACGAATTTGCTACGAAGAGCCGTGGAGAGCCACCTGCCGGCCTGGCTCTCGCCAACCCGAGCAACCAGCTGTTGCGCAACACGCCCCACGCGCGAGGCATGCGTGGCTTTTAGGCGCTGCAGATAATCGACGGCATACCCCATGCCACTCAACTTCTTACGCGCTGGCTCTACGACGTCGGCATGCACCTTGCGCAATACTTCCCGCGCAACCTTCGCCTCAGGCTCCAGGTGCTGCACCCGGGCTCGCGCATCATTCACCGCGCCACGCGCATGGGCTAAAAGGGTGCGCCTGCGGGCCACCACCTCTGTTGGGAGTCCTTGGGCAACGGCCGCTTGTAGTTGCCGCGCCACGCCACCGGCCTCACTCGCAAGTCGCGTCGCCCGATTCGACGCCTGGTGATAATGCGCCAGCAGTTTCAGCGCCTCGGTGTAAGCTGGCCGGTGGTGCGCCGGCACAGCCGCCGCCAGGCGACGCACCGAAACCTGCCCTCCCGTTGGTTCGACCACGCGCGCCAGGTCGCGCATCGTATGAGGAGCGGCGTCGGCAGTCTGCCGCAGAGCCCCCACCAGTTGCCTCTCAGCGGCGGCTGCTTCTGCCCCCTCATGAATCAAATGAGAAGCCTTCTCGGCGAGATGTAGGCTGCTCTCGGTCTGGTGGGCGGCGTGAGCCACGGCATCAGCAGTGCCGTGCGCCACCGCGTGTGACGTCGCATTATCATGAGCGTCAGTCCCTGGCGTTGCTGACCCCAAGGACTGCGAGGGCGCGCCCGGTGGTGCTTTGAGGAGATTGTGATTAATCGAACTCATACGACTCCCTGCTCTTCTACCGCCAGCATAGTCCATCAGCCCCAACAAGGTCACGCGCCTGTCACGACCGAACAAGGTCGCGAGCCCCTATCTCCCTAAGATCCTTATCGGTGCACACCGCCGAGAGGGTGCGCAATGACGCGTGCCGGTTTCATCCCGCATACTACCAAAACCCACAACGCACCACGATATCCGCAGACACCATGCCATGTTCTACCCAGGCGACACAGGCGCGAGCATCGCCCACCGCCAATGCGGGAGCCGATGAACCACAATCGGCATTGGAAATCGCCCCGGCCGTCGCAGAACTGGCTCCAACGTCCACCCAATCAGCGCGATTCCAACGTCGGAGCGCGATCTCGCGCTGCACGGAGGTGGCTGTTGGCGCCTGCTCCCAGGCAACAAACGGCCGATCGAGAGAATCCAACGCCAGGGCGGGTGCTGCGGCCACATGATCTGGTGGGTTCATGCTTCCAGCCGCACTGTCGCCAGGGGCGAGCAAGCTCCATCCGTGGCCGTCCCATTGCCAAACATAAACCGAGGTGGATCCTAAAAAGTCGTCCATCCACGCGAGGTAAATGGCGCCATCACTGGCACTGACCAACCGCACGCCCAACGGCTCTCCCCCTGAATTGCTGACGCCGTAACCCGAGGCCGAGCCAACTCC
>JAKLEG010000356.1 GCA_022703175.1 Myxococcota bacterium
TGAGGTGCCGCGCGTGACCCGACCCCAGTACGTGGAGGGATTGGAGTTTCGCGACCCGATCCCTGCAATCACCGCGCAGGCCCGAGAATTGCGGGCCAGCGGCGCACGCTTGGTGGTGCTCTTGGCCCACTTCGGGGGCAAATGCCGCCGCCTGGGCGATCCCTACGACGTGTCGAGTTGCGATCCGAACTCCGAGTTGTTCGAAGTGCTGAAACGTTTGCCGCGCGGTACGGTGGACGTGGTCCTGGGCGGCCACACCCATGCCCAGGTGGGGAATTGGCTGCGCGATACCTTGGTATTGCAGCCTGCTGCGCAGGGGAGGCAGTTCGCGTTGGCCGAGATCTGCGCCAAGCCCGAGGGAGGCATCGACCCGGTGGCGACCACGCTGCACGGCAATTTCGAGATGTGCATCGACGAGTGGTTGTCGGGCGGGTGTGGCCGAGATCCCAATGACAGCCAGGGGGCCCTGCCTGCGGTCTTTTTGGGGGAGCTGGTGGAGCCCGATCCGGTGCTCGAAAACGCGATGAAGCCCTATCTGAACGCGGTGCGTGCAATGGCGATGGCGCCGGTAGGGGTGCGTTTGCCGCAGCCGCTGTTGCGGGATGCTGCGCAGGACTCGCTAGGAGACATCATTGCCCGGGCTATGGTGGAGAGTACCCATGCCGATGTTGCGATTCACAATCGCGGCGGCGTGCGCGATGACCTAGCGGCAGGTCTGTTGACCTATGGCGATGTTTTCGAGGTCCTACCTTTTGAGAACCGCTTGATGACGTTGGAGCTGTCGGGCGCCGAGCTGAAGGCTTTCATCGATTTGCTCGTGACCCACCGCGAGGGGTTGCCTCCATATGTTGCGGGCGTACTGCTTATGCCACGACCCAACGGCTCGATGGCAGCGTTGCTGCAAAGCGGCGAGGAATTGGCCGAGGACCGCCTGTATAAGGTTGCCACCAATGACTACTTGGGTACCGGCGGCGAGGGTTCAGACAGCATTTTCCGCAATGTTCCGGCAAACCGGCAGCAGGTGTTGGATACCACCGTACTCGAAGCGCTCCTGACCTACCTGCGCAAGCACTATCCCGACACGGCCGTGCCGGCCACCCTTCCTCAACGTTGACAGCTCGTGACGCCGCCAGGCAGGATGCGGCGTTGTAGAATAGCCAAAGAGGTTTGCGATGAACCGTGGTGCATTGCTCTTCCTGATGCTCGTGGGTGCTTGTCGCAGCAGCAACAGCGACTCCAACGCTTTCGACCCAGGGAGCGCCGCGGGAGATTCTGACAGGGCCGATACGCTGCCGGCCGATTCCGCAACCGGTTGCGCTGCCAACCAAATTCCCAACGCCTATGGTGTGTGCATCACGCTGTGTCAGACCACCAGCGACTGTGCCAATGTCGAGTTGGTCTGCAACCTCGACCTGGGTGTGTGCGTCCCCAAACCCGAGCCAGTTTGCGACCCAGCCACTTGCGAGGCTGGATACGAGTGCCCGCCCACGGGGCAAGGCAGCGCCTGCGTGCCGCTTCCGGAGGGCGCCTGCAATACCGACCGAGATTGCACCTGGGTGGAGCGCTGCGAGGTCGGCAGCTGCATCTCACGTGTCGGGGATGTTGTGCAGACATGTGCCGCCGATGATGAGTGCCCGCTCCTGATGAAATGCCAAGTGGGTGTGTGCGTCGGTTGTTTGGATGATCTGCAGTGCCAACTGAGTGGCAACACCGAGGCCAAGTGCGTCAGCGGCGCCTGTATCATTGCCGACTTGGGGACCCCTGGGGAATGCATTAACAAAGAGTGTCCGGAGGGTTTCAAATGTGCGCTGACCACCGGCGAATGTGCCAAGAGTTGCACGGTGGATTTGGAATGCGGTGAGGCCGAGCGCTGTATGCCGGTAGGCAAGTACTGCGTTGCCGACTTTGGTTGCGCCGCCACCGAGGATTGTACGGTGCCCCTCGAATGTCTGCAGGGGCTGTGCGTGGGGTGCACCGATGACAGCCAATGCCTGGCGAGCGAAAGCTGTGTTGCTACGGCCTGTTTTCCCCGCCTCACCGGCCCGTGTGATGGCGTGACGTGCCAAACGGCTGGCGAGATCTGCGACCCGCAAAACGGCAGCTGCTACCCTGAAAATGGTACCTGCGTAGACGTAAGCGATTGTCGAACCGGGCAGAGCTGCAACTTCCTACACCTGTGCGCGGGTTGCACTGTGGATGGGGATTGCCGCGCCAATCAGCGTTGCTTGTTGTCTACTTGCCTGCCGACGAGCACCGGCGGTAATCCGTAGCTACAATTCTGAGCCCCTGAGTCGTCGCGGAGCATGAGGTTGGCTCTGCGTCTTGGCGCCGGGGGGTCGGTCACAAATGCGCGGTGAGGATGCGGGGGCGAGGGGCGTCAGCACTCGATGGTTGGGATGTGTGTGACCGGCGCGGTACGCAGTTCCACTGGCCGTTCGTGGGCGGCTTTTTGTCTTGGTGCCCGCGAAAGGACAGCGTGGCTTGCCGCGAGAGTGCCAACAAGTCCAACAACAAAGGCCGTAATCAGGAAGACGACGTAGAGAATGGGGCTTGCGTGTGACATAGCAAGTCCTGGCTAATGCAACCGCGATGCCAGCCGGCCTCTATTGAAAGACCCGTTAAATCAATAGGTTAGAAGGCAGCCTGGCGTGATCCGGATCACCGTACCGACGCCCAAGTCGCGCTGCGAAGGGGGCTCGCCTGGTTGCCGCAGAGCGGTAGGCAGCCTAGAGACAGGTGCCTACGCCATCTTGGATGGTCATGGTGTAGTCGTGGTTGCCTTGTGCGTTGGTGAAGACCTTCACGTAGTACTCACCATCTTGGGCCGCCGTGTAGACCACGCGTTCCGAGTCGCGGGTGGTGGACTCGGAGGTGACAGCCTGATCGCGCTCAGGATTGTAGACCTTCAGGTCGATGTTGCCCTCGGCATTGGTGAAGGTGATGCAGACAGTAACGACCTGGTCGGTGACGAGGTTAAGGGCATACCAGTCGTCCTCGGCACACAAGATTAGGTCGGCGTTGTCGTACGGCAGGCTTAACAAGGTGGGCACTGCGGCGCTGGAGGGCTCCTCCGAGTCGTTGATACAGGCCTTCTCGACGTCGGTTTCCAAGAAGTAGACATTTTTGAAGGTGGTTGCGCCCAGCGAGGAGTAGGGCACGATTTTCAGGAGGTACCAGCCGTTCACGCCGGCGGACGGCACGGTGTAGGTGATTTGCATCACGCCGTCTTGCGGGGAGTTGTCGAAGTCCAACAACAGCGTGGAGCCGGCGCCGTCGGGGCCGGGTTTGAACGCGTACAGATTTAAGTCGCCTTCGGCCGGCTCATAGAAGACGCGTGTGGTCCACTTGTCACCGGTGCGGAGGTCGACCTTATACCAATCCTGGTCGTTGCCCGCACACACCGTGCCTAGATCCAAACGGCCACGCGTCAGGCGCTCGGTGCCAGACACCAGCGTCGTTGGCACCTCAACGGCCGCCTCCCAGGTGTTGTTATCCTCGTAGTCGTCCACAAAACAGGCCGCTGGGATCAGTTCTACTTTCAGGGTGTAGTCTAGAAGCGGCCAACCCGTGGGGTTTTGCACCATGATGTAGGCCACGCCGGTGGCGCTGCCGCGTACCAGTTGGCGATCCATGTCGAGGCGGGCGCTCTGATCCAACAACCCGATGTTCGGAACCTCACCAGACACGTAGGTGGCGGTGAGCACCGTGTCGTTGAACAGCGCCAAGCGCAGGTCTGCGACACCAGGTTCGTAGCTCACAGAGGCCACCACCGACGCATCTGCCGGCACGGCAATTTGGTACCAGTCGTCATCGGCGACACACAAGGAGAGGGCCGATTCACTGTGAGATTGGCCCGCGGCACTCGGCCAATCGCCCGTGGGAGCCACCTCCAGCAGGAAGGCGGTTGCAGGGGTGCCGTTGCCTGGGTCGGTTGTATCACCCAAGGCATCGCCTACGCAGACCGGCGGCGTGGTGTAGGTCAACGTGAGCGAGTAGGTGACGGCATCGTCGTTGTTAGGGGCGCCCAAGACGCGTACGTAGATCGGGCCGCCGTCGGTACGCTCGACGAACGCTTCGGTGCGGGGTGCGGTCAAGCTGGTGGAGCCCAGCGGCTCTACAGCAGGGCTCCCGGTGAGGTCGAGCGTGATCGCGTCCCCAGCGGTGATGCTGTCGACCACCAACTTGACGTTCAGGCGGTTGTTCGCGCCGATGTCGATAAGTGTGCCGGGGTTGGCGGGGTCCTCGACGCCCACGCGGAACCAGTCCTCATCGCCCTTGCAGAGGCTCAGGTCTTCGAGCACGACCTTGGTTTCGGGGGCCATCGGCTGCACGCTGACGAAGCTGCTGGTCGCTTGCGTGTCGTTGAAGAGCGCGGGGTCTATGACCAAAGCAGGGGCGGGCGGCAGGCCGGCCGTGGCGGCGTCGACAGCATCGAAAGCATCCTCGGCGCAAGCCGGTCCGGCCGTGACGACCGTCGTCAAATCGTAGTGCGTATGATCATTGGTGGTGGGGGTCGTGCCACCCGCATAGCGCGAGACGCGCACCAGGTACGTGGCATTGGGCCGAGTGAATGCCTCGACCTCTTCGGTGGTGTTGTTGCTGACACTGGCATCGGCATGGCGGTCGGTGTTCACGGTTTCGCCTGCGAAAAACGGCCCGTACAAGCCCAGCTCCAAGTCGCCTTGGAACCCCGTGAGCGTGATGACCAAATTGCTGTTGGCCGGCGTGTTGACCAGGAAGTAGTCCACGTCGCCGGTGCACAGCGTTAGTGCTTCGTTGATGCAGGTCACTGTGTGGGCGCTATCCACCGTGCCCACAAGTTGGCATTCCGAGGGGATGCCCTCGCTACCATTCAACAAGGTGGCGGTCGCGGTGGTGTTGTTGCTGCCGTGGTGCTCAACGGTCTCGAAGGTGTCGTCGCATGGCGTGCCTGTTTGGCGGTCGATGCGCAGCTGATAGGTGCCATGTCCGGAGAAACCATCTACGACCACGAAGTAAGTGTCAGTGTAATCGGCGGTGAACACCAACTGGCGCGAGACATCATCCATCGTGCCAGTGGCTAACGTGGTGAAGCCGTCGGGCGCCAGCGCCGAGAGTTGAGCGCTGACGTTATCGTCGGTGGTGGCACGAATGGTCAGCTGGTCGCCCCGATCGAGCATCACCATGTACCAATCCATTTGATCGTCTTCGCACAACGTTAGGCCTTCCATTAGTACGAACGCGCCTTGCGTAGGCAGAAGCAGCGAGGAGTTGCTGACCTCGGCGTCATCGCGGCTCTGGTTGGGCTCATAGCTATCGCTTTCGCAGGGGCGCTCGCTCTCGTTGCGACAGACGCGATCGGTCAGGTCGCAATAACGTGCGCCGGTGCTGCTGCACTCGGTGTCTTGGGTGCATGCGGCCTTGCAGGTGAGGGTGCGGGAGTCACAGGCCTTGTTGACATCACCGCACTCGGCGGCGGTGGTACAGAAGTCGGGTACAACGCACAACCCTGTGGGGTTGTAACAGCGCGGTTTTCCTGAGATTTGCGAGCAGTCATCGTCGCACAGACACTGCACACAACGCCCCAGTGGGGTGCAGAATTTGCCGGCCGTGCAGGTGCTTTGGGCTTTGGGTGAAAACGGGCAGGTGGAGGTGACGGTGGTTTCTTCGGGTGGGGTGCACTCGCTGCCAATGCGCTCACACACCTGCGGGACGCTCAAACCACAAGCGACGTTTTCCACGCCGCAACAGTTGTGCGTCGTGACACACAAGGCGGCCGGCAGGCACTTGTGACTTGCGAAGTCGCACATCTGACCGCCGGGGCAGCGGGGGCTGTCGACACTGCAACCCTCTTGGTAGTCGGTGGCCAAGATGCAGCCCGCGGTGAACGGATTGCAGAGCTCGCCAAAATCACATTCGTCGTTGTTGCTGCAGTAACCCTCGGGGGCATAGGCGGTATCCCCGGGTACGCCTTCCCAGTTGCCGTGGGCGTTATCGGTGTAGTCGCCAGCGGTGGTTAGAAACGCGCCAATCTGCGCACAAGCCCCGTTCACGCAGGCTTCGTGGCAATCGCACTGTTCGGTGCCGGTGCATTCGACACAGGTACCAAACGAGTCGCAGTACGGCTTGCCCGCTGGGCACTCGGCGTCGGCCTTACAGTCAACCCTGACATTGTGGCTGCCGCTATTGCCGCCGCAGGCCGACAGATCCAC
>JAKLEG010000357.1 GCA_022703175.1 Myxococcota bacterium
AACAGCGGCTTTTTATTGACGTTTTCGGCCACCGTGACAATCAGGTGGTCGTGGATCTTCACGCCCCGTTGGACAAGGTTCAGGTGACCGTTGGTGATCGGGTCAAACGAGCCTGGATAGACTGCAATGACACTCACGGTGTCACTCCTTTCGCTACGGCATAGAGGGTCAGGGCGACATCGCCGTAGCGACGCGTCGTCATGATCTGCCACGGATCGGGGGGGGCAGGGGGGGTGTCTCTGCCCGGGTGTTCGCATACGACAATTCCGGCGTCGCGCACGAGTTGCATAGCGGCCAATGCTGCGAGGCTCGTCTCCCACAACTGTGCTTCGTAGGGCGGGTCGATAAACACCAGGTCGAACCGCAAGCCACGCTGAGACAGCGTCTTCAAGGCACGCTCGGCAGACATCGGCAAGATCTCAATGGTGCTGCCGCCCACCGTTGTGACATTCTTTTTCAGGGCGACCAAAGCTTGGCGATCATGTTCCACCAAGACCAGCTGTTTGGCACCCCGGGATAACGCCTCAAGCCCAAGGGCCCCGGTGCCTGCGAATAAATCCAACACCACGGCATCGTCGACGGCAGCGCCCAAGATCGAAAACAGCGATTCCTTCACGCGCCCAGGTGTAGGGCGCGTGGTATGACCTTTTGGGGCCGACAACGGCCGGCCGCGAGCATGTCCCGAGATGATACGCACGAGCCAGAGTCTATGTCAGGCCGCGTGCCATCGGAAGTTATCTGCCAGTCAGAAAAACGGTGACTAGTTGAGTTTTTGGGCTACTTTCGAGGCGCACGGCGGGCGCCAGGGGCAGACGCTGTGGCATAGGCCAGAGCCGGTTGCTCGATACGGGGCACAGGCGCGGGGGCTGGTTTGGGTTCACAGCGGTACAGTGTCTCTTCGATCTCTTCGACCACCCGCTTCCAGCGCAGGTAGGCCACTGTAAAGGCCTCGCGCTCGGTACTCCAGCGGCTGAGGGTGGAGCTGGAAATATCCACGGCGCCGGGACCGTTCGACTCTTGCCACTCGAAGGTGTGGTTGCCGTCGAAGTCGAGACCTATGTTCAAACGCACGCGCATGCCGTTCCCGCTCCATCGAAGTCACGCGAGTAAAACACGAGCGTCCGACAGTTCGGCGGTGGTCAACGACGGGGTTTGGGCAGAGTGGTGGGTTGGACCTTCACGGCAGCGTCCAATACCTGGTTCGCGATCGTCTTCGGGTTGACCTTGGAGCGCAGCACCATGCCTGCTTGGCCTTGGTCGACAATGGTGTGGCTGCGCGCGGTGAAGTTACCGCGGCCGTCACTCTTGGCTCGGACCAGCATTCGAAAGTCGCCGTTAATATTGAGTTTTTCTATGTTGACTTCGGCATTCTTCAGGCGTCCGCCGGCATCGCCCAAGCGACCTTCCAGGCGCATCGAGACATCCAGGCGTGCGGCCATCGCCGGTAAGCCGGCGAATTCTCCCGAGGTGATCTCGCCGACGTCGGCGGCAACCAGCGTGCCGGGGTTCAAAGAAATGTTATCCAAAAGATCGCCACCACGACCGATGGTGATCTTACCGACCTCAACTTCGCCGCTGAAATGGCCGCGACTCACCGCGATTGCGGCGGGGCGTTTGGCGCCAAACTGCAGCTTGTGCAGATCGAACTCAGCCTGTGCGCCATTTTTTAGGTCGACGGTGATCTCTGGACTGTCGGTGGCGAAGCGAATGTCGCGCGCAACACCCATGGCGCGGATGCCGCCAGGTGTGGCGCTGGCACCGCGGGTGTTGGCATCGGTGATGAGCCAGCCCTTCTCGGGCGAGACTGTCAACGTGCCGCTACCGGCGAAGTCCAGCTGTGCCAGATCTAGGAGGGCGCGGCGGCCAGCATCGAGTTGCATGTTGGCAATCGAACCGTCGGCCTCGTCGATCGTCACGGCCCCTACGGTGGTCAGCCCCTTGGCCGTGAGGGTGGCGCTACCGCGCACATGAGCATGGCGCAAATCTAGCACCGGCGCGTCACGGCCCTGAGACTGCAGCGGCAGGCGCACCAACGTGGCCAACTCGCCAGTGGCGTTGTTTAGGGTGACCGCCATGCCGGCCGAGGTGGCAAAGCGCACCGAGTCAGCAGTCATGTTCGTAAGCGTGTAACGATCACCGCTCGGGGGTACGAAGTCGGCGGTCAACTTGAAGCCAGTGCCGCGTTTGGCCAGCACAAGCTCTCCCGTATCGGAGACCGACACCGTCGCCGCACCTGAGAGCGTGAGGTCTGCACCTGCGACTTTGCCAGGGCTTGTTGAGGCGGAGAGCCCCTTCACCAAAAGCTTGATCTGATCGAGGTCACCCTGCAGCCGGCCCTCCGCCAGGCGCAAGCTGCCACTCACCTCTGCTTCAATCGCTTGGGCACTGGCGCTGGCGCCTGCCGCCCCTACGCGGCCGCCTGCGACCAGCTTGCCCTGCACATGCGGCAAGTCGAGCGTCAGGTTGGGAGTGCCGCTGGCGTCGGTGGTTACACGGATACTGCCGTTGGTGACGGTGAGGTCGCGTACCGCCGCGTTGGCGCCTCTGACGACGCCGATGGCCGACAAGCTCGTGGCCCGCAGATGTGTAAGCGCAATGGTGATGAGCGGCGCCGCATGGTCTCGCGCTTGATAGTGGATCTCAAGATCTGCCTCGCCGCTTTGTAACGTCGCTCCCAACTCCTTACCCCCAAGCTTGATGGCGCCCAGGTTGGCGTGGCCCGAAAGCTTGAAGTCTTGCGGCGTCCCGGTGAGAGCCAATTGGCTGTTGGTTCCCAACGTGATGCTTTGGCCATTCCCCAGAGCGATGGTTTTTCCAGCAAAAACGGCATCTTTGACGCTTACCGTGGCCTGATCCAAATGCACGGCCCGGAATAGGGTCTCAAAACCAGAGGGCATTGCTGGCGCCGTCTTGGATGCGTTTGTGGCAGGAGAGACAGGCGCATGCGTCTGAGGGGCTCCACCTTTGGACGGTTGGGGCAGGCTGAGAGTGGGTGCTGGTAGCGGGTTGAATGTTTGCGGCGCCAACGCGGCTTGTCCCACCTTAAGCGATTTGAGCAATGCTTGGGCATCCAAGGGTAGGTTGGTGCCACCATGCATTGCTATCCAAGCGGTGTTTGCGACATTGTCGACGTTCGCTGGCGTAATGCGGCCAAGCAAGATACCGCCCACGACGTTGCCAACCCACGTATGTAGGTTCCCTGGAAGGACTCCTTCCATGACCTTCAGCCACGTCTTGTCCCCAGAAGCATCGGCGATAAGTTGTCCCGTGCCATCGCCCCGGTCTTCGATGGTGAAGCCGTTGAGCGTAAAGGTTGGTGAAGCTCCTAACGTGACCGGTCCGACGAAATGCTTTTCCATGTCAACTGCGATTTGGATGGAGGGTGTCGCTACGAGCCGAGTTCTGGCTGGCACGACCGCGCCCTTTTCGATGGCCAGTCTGAAGGTTGCATTGCCTCCGGCGTGAGAGATTTCCAGATCCACACGCGCACCCACACGATCATCGCCAAACCAACCGGTCTTCGTTTCTAGGGAGTCGGCGGTGCGGATATGCGTCTTGAAGGCGTCCACTGGTATTTGGAGATCGAGCTGTGCGCTCTTCAGTGCACCAAATAGATTCGCCGGGTCGAGCGTGATCGGCGGCAGCTTGGGCGTAGGTGTATCGCCCTGGAGCACAGGGGGTTTGTGGGCGGTGCTGGGGGTCAACGGACGCACGCTCTTCAGCGTCGGCGCCATCTCGGGGGTAAGTCGTTGTGTCGGGATGTTCACGTCGGCGATTACCGGCATACCACCTTTGGCCAACTGGGTTTTTACCTCGAAGGCCTTGAGCGCAATTCCAGCTGCGCACCGGACGTTGCCAAACTTATCAACCGTGGCGGTGAGCTCCAGCATTGTGTTGCCGGTTTTCGTGTCGACGCTGACCTTGGCTCCCTCAAGGCCTGGAATTTCGCCCGGACGAAACAGCGCCTGGGCACCCAGATTCAGCTTCAGGGTTGCGGTCACCGTGGGGGAGGCCTCGCCAGGTTGCCAGCCCATGTCGCTGATGACGAGCGTGCCTGTGGTGCCCCGCGCGACGGTCAAGCGATGTTCCCCAGGGACCTGCAGCTCAAGCGAGTCGAGAGTCACGGTAAACTCGGCGTCGCCCTTGAAGACTGGCGGCTGCGCGCCACCTATCGTGAGGGTATCGAGCGCTACGTAGCCATGTGTCTCTTCGCCAACGTCCACGTGGACTTGTGAACCTTGCAGCGTCGCGCCAATCTTGGCGTCGGCAATGCCGGAAGCCATGCTGAAGCGCTGGCCGGCATCCGATTGCAGCGTGAGCGTGGCTTTGCCGGCCGTGGATTCGACCTTGATGCGTCCGGAGCCGCTCAGATCGCCGCCCGACAACTTCATCTCAAAGCCAGCGCTGTCCACCAACGCCAACGGCGACAAGACGGCATTCAGGTGGTCGATACGGCTGTCGAACAAGAAATGCTCGGAGGCGCTGTCCATCTCCAGTCGACCCATGACGTTGACGGCTCGACGGTTGCCGGAGGTGTCGACTCCCAATTGCAGAGACGCCGCAGCCCCATCGGAACCAGTCAGCTCCAGGTTACCCGCGAGCCCCTCAAGGCGTACTTCGGGCAGCGTCAAGGTCACGCGGCTGTCGTGACCTGCGCGCGCGGTGCGGTAGTGGAGTACTGGGGCTGTGGCCTGGGTGCCGCGCACATCCAACGTTTGCATCACCAGGTGGTGCTTGCGAGTCGCGCCGGGTGTTTCGATGTCGAGGCCGGTAAGTTGCAGGTCAGTGAATTTCAGGTCGACGTCGGAGAGGCCTGGTTGGGGGCCGCCAAACTCGCGCGCCAAACCCAACGTGAACTGGACGCGGCCGCTGCCTGAGCGAATGCGGGTTTCGTCGGCGGCAAGCTGCATCGACTTGACCGGTGCATCGATCTGCGTGTGTAGATCGCCGAGCGTGCCTGAACAATGGACGGCCGCACCTTCGCCGAGGTTGAGCACAGCGCCGCTGCCAAATTGCACGGGTCCCGCTTTGAGGGTGCCGGAAAAATCAATGGTGGTGCGAGCCATGTCGAGCGCGGCGCTCAGGCCTGTGGCTGCAACTTTGGTCTTGGTGGTGGCGCTCGGAGCCTTGGCTGTGGCGCCCGGTGTTGACGCAGGTGCGTCCGGGCTCTTCGCGTTCGCGTCTCCGTCGGGATTTCCGGTGGTGTGGGTGGTGGCGAGGCTCAGATCGGTTTTGCGCTCGGGAATGATGGTGTAGGTCTGCGCCAGGTTGGCGCGCGCGAGCAGTAGCTGGCCTAGATCGCCGACGTTCTCGGGAAGTCGGCTGACATCGGGGCCGAGGACGGAGCTCGTGATGTTTGGGTTTGGAAAGCACTTGGCGTCGGCGCGAATCGCGCCTTGAGCATCGACGTAGACGCTGGTCGGATCGACCCACACCGGACCATCCAGCGACGTGGGGCGGTTGTCGGCGTCCACAAAGGCCACATCGGTGCGATGGCGTTCAATCTTGCCGTCTTTGACGTTCAGGTTGAAGACCGCAAAGGTGTTGTCGCGTACTTTGACCGGCCCGATCTCTGCGCCACTGATCAGCGGCACGCGCACGGTGAGCGTGCCGTTTTGCAGCTGTTGCAACACGTCGGCGGGTTTGAAGACGACGTTGGGGGTGGCGAGTTGCCCAGGAACCTTGGCCAATACCAACGCCTTACGCTCGGCGTCGTTACTCGGGTTGGCGCCCAGGTTGTGCAGGAACGCTTTGACAGGGGAGGGGGCAACCGGCTCAGTCGGCGCTCTAGCTGGCTCTGCTGGTACACCGACCGCAGCGGCGGGTGCGCTGTTAGCGGGTGCCGGCGCGTCGTTGGTTCGCGCAGGCGCACCTTGAATCCCCTTAAGCAGTGTCATGCGTGCATACTCCACACGATCCCCATTAAATTATCGGAGCCACCGTTGCGTTGGTTGCCATTCTCTTTGAATGCAGTGCGTCACGCCAGGATTTCGTGCAGCGATTCTGTCCGTGCCATTGACAACTACAAACTTTTGTCGCTCAACAACCCGATGCAGTTTTCTCAACGTTTTCCCGCCGATCTCTCCGAAAGCCCGCTGATGGCACGGCTGGCCGTGATGCCAGGGCTTTTGGATCTCACCGAATCCAATCCCACGCGGGTGGGTTTTATGATCCCCGAATTG
>JAKLEG010000358.1 GCA_022703175.1 Myxococcota bacterium
CTGGATCCGATCGGTCGCCTGCTCGCACGCAAGGTGGGCTTGCCATTGCCCATCTGCTCGTGCACGAACCTTGGCGGAGCTCACCGAGCCATCGCCGCGTGAAATCAGGACCTCGACGTGGCTGTAACCCGCGGCCACAGTGAACTGTAGCGTCGCCGCGCCGCCGATGGGCAAGTGACGAGGCACTGGCGCCATCACGATTCTGCTCTGCTGTAGCGCCACCCCAACCACCTGGCGCCGGTCTTGCGCGGCCACCGCAACCCCCAATCGGTCGTAGCGACCCACTCCGAGCGCCTCAGTCAACGTTGCGCGCACATTGGCAGACAGCAACTGTGCGTCACTGGACTCGGAGAAAAACAAGAACAAGTGCGGCGTCGGTTCCACTATTCCGTAATGGCTAAGCAAGAACTCCACGACCTCATAATCCAGAGGGGTATCTTCCCGAGCCACCCGAACCAAATCAGCCACCAGGAGATCAAGACGCGCATCGGCGCGCAGACGCTGGCGTGACGCCACCGTCAACAACTGCCGGCGCACCTCTGCGCATGCGGGATTGCATGGCGGCGCCGTGGGGTACACCTCAGCATAAGAAGCAACCCCTGGTTGCGCTGGCACCAATTCGAACGTCTCGACGGGCGCGGCTTTTGGCAGCGATATCGCTCTTTGGGACCCAGGCGGTGGCCTCGGACGCGAGGTCGCACAGGCGGCGACCAAGAGGGCCATCAACAAAACCCCAACCTGGCACAGGCCCAGCGGTTGACGCGTTGCACCATAGGATTGCATTGGCCAAGCCTACGATGGCTTGAAGCGAAGACCAACGGATGGTTCAATGCTTCCTCATCTTGGGCACGGACCGAATCTGCAACGCCCACACGGTTTGCGCCCCCAAGAATTGTGAGCTTAGCCATGAATGCCCACCGCACGCCCTGCTGTCGACGCCGTCTTATTGGGTCGACCCTCGCCACGTGCATGGTTTTTCAACTCGCCTGTCAGAGTGCCGAACGATCGCCGCCGCCCTCCCCGCCACCTCAACCTGCCGACAGTGTCACGTCCTCAGCGAACGTCGGTTTGGCGGCCATTCGCGCGCGCGGCAAGTTGCGCCTTCTGACTCGCAGCAACGGCACCAGCTACTTCGTCTGGCACGGACGAACGATGGGTTTCGACTATGAGCTCGCGAGCCGTTTCGCCAAGTGGCTGCAAGTAGGCCTGGATGTCGTCGTACCCACCAGCTGGGGCGATTTGCTGCCGATGCTCAAGGCCGGCCAGGGCGATTTGGCCGCCGCTGGCCTTACCGTCACCCCCGAGCGTGAAAAGGAGGTGCGGTTCACCAAGCCGTACACACTCACGCACATGCGCGTCGTGTGGGGAAAAGGGCGACAACGCATTACCTCGCCTGAAGAGCTATCCGGCAAGAGCGTGCACGTCCGCATGAACTCCGCTTACTACCGGCGGTTGGTAGAACTGTCGGGTCTGCTTGAAAGCACCGGCAAACGCCCGATCGACATCGTCCTTGAAGGCGAAGACTTGGAGACGGAGGAGCTGCTCGAAGAAGTCGCCACCGGCAGAATCCCGTACACGCTGTGCGACATCCAGATCTGCAACGAGAACCGCTCCTACCTCCCCGACCTGGTCATCGGACCGCGCGTCTCTGACCCGCAGGCACTGGCGTGGGCTGTACACCCCCAAGCCGATGATCTGGCCCGCGAGGTAGATCGATTCTTCGACGAAATGAAGAAGAGCGGCGAACTCGACGCCCTCTACCAACGCTATTACGAGTCACCCCGTCGCCGCGAACGTGCACGGCAAAAGCCGCAAACCAAACGCGGCTCGCAACTGTCGCCCTTCGATACCCAGCTCAAGGATGCCGCCGCCCGTGCCAGCGTGGACTGGCGACTCTTAGCAGCCATCGCCTTTGAGGAAAGCGGCTTCGACCCGAAGAACGAAAACTGGAACGGCGGCACCGGGCTGTTCGGCATAATGCCTAACCTGGCCCGCGAACTTGGCTTCGAAGACATGAAAAACCCAACCCAGGCAGCACAGGCCGCCGCGCAGCACCTGAGCCAAATGGGCGCTCAGTTCGCGAGCGTTGCCAACGAGGATGACCGCCTGCGCCTGACAATCGCGGCGTTCTCCTGTGGCCTTGGACACATCACCGATGCGCGCCTGCTTGCCACCTCCGAAAAACATGACCCCGATGTGTGGGCCAATGTCGCGCGCGCCCTGCGCCTGCTATCCCGTGGCGAGTATGCCGCCCGCGCCCAGCACGGCTATGTCCGAGGTAGCGAGATTGCTGCCTATGTCGACCGCGTCTGGAGCCAATACCGCGCCTACCGTCATGCCCTGGGTGACCGTGACGGCAATCGTTAAGAGGCCGCCGATTTCTCGACGCCGCTGCTAGAGTCTGTAAGCATCAGCGCCGTGCACTTGACTCTCATCGCGATCTTGGCCGCCGCGCCTGCAAACGCCACACAGCCCTCTGCCCTCCGCATGGTGCAAGCCTTTGAGGCTGGTCGTTTGACCGAGGCCCTCACCACGGCGGAGCAGCTGTGCAATACCGCCCCCGCCGACACCCCAGACGCCGCCCAGGCACGTCTGGTCGCGACCTTTGCGCAGCTACGCGCCGGCCAATCCCAGGAGGCGCTGGTCGCGCTCGCAGCGCTGCGTGCTCAAGGCCCGGCCTTGGGCAGCTACCAGGTCTTCCTAGAGGCCTCGGTGTATGCCGCCACCAAGCGCTGTGACGAAGCCGAAAACCTCTTGGGGCAACTACCCCGAGGCTCGGCCTTCCGCCACCCAGGCTTCAGTCGAGTCGCGCGCTGTTGGCTTGGGACCCGCGATGAGGCCCGTGCTGAACAGGCCGTGATCCGAATGCAAGACACCGCCGATGGCCCCGAACGTCAAGCTGACGCCGCCTTGATGTTGGCCCAGCTGTACGAGGCCCGCCGGGATCGCCCAGCAGCGAAAGAAGCGTATCGGCAGCTTCTGGTGGATTTTCCGCTGACGGCCGCCAGCCGCACCGCCCGCAGTCGTTTAGAGGCGTGGGAGAGCGGTGGCAGCGTCAAACCCCTCTCCCCAGAAGAGCTTTTACCCCATGCTGAACAGGAACGAGCCGCCTCCCGCCCGGGCAGGGCGCGCAAGCTCTACCGCACCATCATCGCGCAGAGCCAAACAAGCAAACGCCGCACGCTGCGGCAGGCAGCCGAGTTGGGGGTCGTGGAATTAGACATCGTCGACCGCCGTTACCCGCGGGCCTTGAAACGAATCGAAACCTTGCTCGCAAGCCTTGAGGACGACGGCCTGACCACCCGCGCGCTCTACCTCAAGGCCGACATTCTATCTCGTCGCGGCAAGAGCGACGACGCCCTGAGCGCCTACGAACAAGCAATCGCTCGCGCGCCGACGACGCCTTTCGCTGCCGAATCAGCCTTGGCCGCGGCCCGACTGTCCTACAACACCCGTGATTTCGAACGCGCAAAAAAGCATGCCCATTGGCTCACCAAGCTTACCCTCTCAGACGACGCCCCAGTGGTGCTCATCAGTGGCGATGGTGCTCGTGAGGCAGGCAACACAGGCCTCGCCGACCACGGTCACTGGTTGTTGGCCTTCATCGAGCGACGCCAAGGGGCCGCCAATGAGGTGGTCGAGGGGCTGCTGTCGGCCATCAACCAAGATGGCCCCCTCGGTCCAGCCGCTCTGTATTGGCGTGCCCGACTGGCGGTCGAGCGTGGCGCGGTGAACGACGCGGAGCTACTCGCAAGCTTACTGACCCGCCACAGCACGTCGTTCTATGCGCTCGCCGTTAGCGACTTGTTGCGACAAACCAATCCTGGATGTGACGTGCGTGTCGATATTCCGGCAGTGCCGACTCGCGAATTGGCGGACACCCCGGCGCCCGAACTTGAGCCCCGCGATCTGAAAGCCGTGCTAGTTTTGTACGAGCATGGGCTCACCTCGGAGGCCCAACGCCTTAGCCACTTGGTACCCCTTGGCACGTTGAACACCGCCGATCGGACCATCGCCGCGTGGCTGCATCGTCGCTGTGGGGATGTCCACCGTGCTGCGGTCCTCACCCGTCGCTTGGCCGATGATACCGACACGGTCAACGACCCTGTGTTGTTGGATCTAGCCTACCCACGCCCCTTCGCAGACTTGGTGATTGCCGCCGCGGCTGAGCACGATGTTCCGGTGGATTTGATCTACGCCGTGATCCGCAATGAGAGCGCGTTCAATCCGCGCGCCGTCTCCCCACGCCACGCCTTCGGTTTGATGCAGATGATTCGCTCCACGGCCAATCGCCTGGCCAAAGAGGCAGAGCTGGGCCCCATCAGCGCGCGTCGCCTGTTCGATCCGGCCACCGCGATCATGCTTGGAACTCAATACCTGGCGGAGTTGTTACGTCGTTTCGGCGGCAACGTGCCCGCCGCGCTCGCGGCCTATCACGCAGGTGAAACCAACACCGAACGCTGGCTGAAGAGCCGCGGACACCTGACCGCCGATGAGTTCATTGAGGAAATTCCGTTTTCTACCACACGCACCTATGTCAAAAAGGTGCTGGCCTCATTCGGCGTCTATCGTCTTCTGTACCAAGACAACGTTCAGCAAGCGATTCGCATGAGCCTGCCGGTGATGCCGACCTCAGCCTTGGAATCCGAAGCGCAAACGCCACCGGTCGCTAAGTAAGCAACGCATTAGCGTCGGGGCTCTTCTGGCGCATCAATAGCTCCACGCGAGCCGCCACGGGACTGAGATCCAAACGAATACCCAGGTTCTCCATCTCGGGCGCAAGTTTGTACTCCAACAACGCGAGGCGGCGGTAAGCGCTAGAGTAGGCCTCCGTCACGATCGCGTGGAAGTTCTGCGCGGTGATGGGACTCTCGGTCATCCGCTCGCGCATGCGATTGGAAGGCACAAAAGTAAAACAACTCACCTGCGGGTTTTGTCGCAAGATCTCGTCGGTGACTTGTTCAAAGCGCGTGTAGGCAATGGTGCGAAAGTCCTGCTGCACGAGCCACAAGTTGCCTTGACGGGCGTTGAACCCCGCCTCTTCAGAGATCAAAGGCACGTAGGGATCGATCACAATGACAAAGGTCGAGCCCTTTTTGATCGCCGCGCCTATGTTGCTGGTCCGCGTGACACCGCCGTCGGTGTAATAGCGCCCCTGTACCTGTACGCTTGGGAAAAACGGATGCGTCGCAGTGCTGGCCTGAATCGCGACCGAAATGGGTACGTCATCGCGACCTTCGTCGCCAAACAACACATGGTCGCGACGGTCTTGGTCGGTGGCGCCAATAAATAATTTGCCCTTCAATCGGCGAAAATCGTTGGAGCGCTTCGGCCGACCTAGCTCATGACGCAGCATCCGCTCGATGTCCTTATTGTCGAACATCGGTCCAAACAGCACGCCGTAATTGGACACCAGCGACGCCACGCTGAAGTCGCGCTTGCCGCGCACGGCATCCTTAACTTGGCTGACCACGTTGCGCTTGAGGCGGCCCACTCGGTGCGGAATGTCAGTGAGATTCAGATGCCGCCACCCCACCTCCAACTTGTATGGCCAGGTACGTTCCAGATCGCCGACGTTGTGGATCAGTTCATCCACCGGCACACCGTTGGCCAAAAATCCGGCCACCATGGCACCCGCGCTGACACCAAAAAACATATCAAAATCACGGATATCAAAGCCGCCGAAGGCATCGTTCAAGCACTTGAGCACGCCCAATTCATAATAAATGCCAGCCAACCCCCCACCGGCCAAACATAACGACTTCTTGCCCGAAGGCTTGCCTACCAGACTCTCGTTGCAAAACTGCCAAAGCCGCTCGACGAAACGGTTGCGGGCTTGGGTCTTGGCATCGCCAGTGCGAAACGGCGACGACGTACGATCGCGAATGCAAGCACCGATGTGATGCTGGCCGAACGCGAAGATCTGCTTCTCCACGCTCTCGACGTCGGTGTCAGAAACAAACACCGCAACCCGACTCATTGGAAAGCGGCGCTCACGATCGCGTTCAAGGCGCAACGTCTCCAAGAAAGCCAACGCCGCACGCAACTGCATCGTGGGATTGGCCTCCGGATGTTCCAGGTTGCGACAGTCAATCAGAATGACGTCGTAGTAGCGCCCGCGTACCCGCTCAGCAGCCGCCTCCACAGTAGTCGCCACATCCAAC
>JAKLEG010000359.1 GCA_022703175.1 Myxococcota bacterium
GGGGATGTGACGGCAGAGCCTGCGGCGATGACCGAGCCGGATGAAGGTTGCGGTTGTCAGACAAGCCGAGCTTCCTGGGGTGTTGCGTTGACGTTGGGGTTGGTGGGTTTGGTGCGCCGTCGTTACAACCGATGTTCGTAGAAGCGATCGACGTTGGCGCTTGCCTGGGGTGTTGTGTTAGCGAAGCCCCGTGAACATCCGCGGCGAACATTACCGAACAATTTGGCCCACCGACGCTCATCGGAGCGTGACCATCATTGACCAAACCGCGTTGCCCTTCGCTTTTCGTACGCGGTTGTTGCGCAATGCCGCTACGGTGGCTGAGGCCATTCAAACGATGCAGGTGCGCGGCGCACCTCTGATAGGCGTGGCTGCGGCCTACGGCATGGCGTTGGCGATGCAAACCGATGCCAGTGATGCCTCTGTCGAGCGCGCCCACGCGTTATTGCTCGCCACCCGCCCCACGGCCGTCAACTTGGCTTGGGCGCTTAACCGCGTGCGGGCTGCGCTGCGAACCCTTTCGCCGAGTGAACGGCCCCAAGCGGCCCTGCAACTGGCCGGACAACTGGCCGATGAGGATGTGGCGATTAACCAAGCCATGGGGGAACACGGTTTTGGGAGGATTGACGCTCTTTGGCGCACGCGCGGAGGGCAGGGGCGTATCAACGTGTTGACCCACTGCAATGCGGGATGGCTGGCCACGGTAGATTGGGGAACGGCGTTAGCACCGGTGTATCGAGCCTTCGATGCCGGCATTCCAATTCACGTGTGGGTGGATGAAACTCGACCACGTAATCAAGGTGCGAGTCTTACGGCGTGGGAGCTAGGCCAACACGGGGTTCCACATACGCTGATTGCCGATAATGCTGGCGGTCACCTGATGCAGCATGGTCACGTGGACCTTTGTTTTGTGGGAACCGATCGCACAACCGCCACGGGGGATGTCTGCAATAAGATTGGTACCTATTTGAAAGCGCTTGCTGCCAACGACAACGGCGTGCCGTTCTATGTCTGTGCTCCATCACCCAGTATCGATTTCTCTCTTACCGATGGCGTGCAGCAAATACCGATCGAAGAGCGGAGCGAACGCGAAGTGACGCACCTGTGGGGCTTGGATGACCAAGGAGGCGTTCGCGAGGTGCGTGTAGCACCCGAAGGTTGCCGTGCCTTGAACGTCGGCTTTGATGTCACCCCGGCTCGCTTGGTTACGGAACTCATTACCGAGCGGGGTTGTTGTCGTGCCTCCTCCGAAGGGCTCGCGGCGTTGTTCCCCGAACGTCGCATCGATACCAAGAGGGTGCGGTGATGCGCTCGCGTTTACTTCGCCAGGAAATCATTGCCACTGCACTCAAGATGCAAAGCTTGGGGCTTAACCAAGGCACCGCCGGCAACCTCAGCGTGCGCTGTGACGACCACTTGCTTATTACCCCCACCGGCCAGCGCTACGACACGATGCGCGAGGAGGACCTGGTGGAGTTGAAGATGGATGGCTCGGTGATCGGCCCAGGGACGCCCTCCAGCGAATGGCGCATTCATCGAGACCTTTTGGCGTCAAAAAGCGATGTCTCGGTGGTGTTGCATGCGCATCCCGTGAGCGCAACGGCGCTGGCGTGTCTGCGGCGCGAGATTCCTGCGTTTCACTACATGGTCGCGGTTGCGGGGGGAGATTCGATCCGTTGTGCTCCCTACGCACGCTTTGGCACCGAAGCGCTGTCGATGCACGCCCTGACGGCCTTGAGCGGCCGTCGCGCCTGTTTACTCGCGAATCACGGCCTTTTGTCGCTGGGTACTTCGCTTGCCAACGCGTTGGCGTTGGCGGTGGAGGTGGAGTCGCTCTCGGCTATGTATCTGGCGGCCTTGGCGGTGGGTGAACCCCACGTATTATCGGCGACGGAGATGCAGGAAGTCTTGGAGGCCTTTACGACGTATGGCCGTCCGCGCAGCACGCTTCGCTATGGCGGCTCACGCCCCGCTCAATAGGTCCAGCACCTCCGAGGTGCTGATCTGTTTGATGCCGGTGCTGCCTTCGCTTCCCAATAGGTCTCGTGCCAACTCCGCTTTACGTTCAGCCATCGCCACCACCCGCTCTTCGATCGAGCGAGCACAGATGAGCTTGTATATGGTCACCTGTTGCGTTTGTCCTAGGCGATGGGTGCGATCGGAGGCCTGGCGCTCCACGGCCGGATTCCACCACGGGTCGTAGTGCATGACCGTGTCGGCGCGGGTAAGCGTCAGTCCGGTGCCGCCCGCGCGCAAGCTGATTACAATCACTGGAGGGCCGGAAGGCGTTTGGAAGGCGTCCACGATCTTGTCGCGATTACGCGAGCCACCGTGCAACCATAGCGGTTCCACCCCCAAGCGACGAATAACTGTGATTAAGCGCTTTTGCATTTCGACAAACTGACTGAACACCACGACACGACGCTCGGAAGCCAACGCCTCACGCATCAGCTCTTCGAACAGCTCAAGCTTCGCCGAACCTGGGCGTTTGCCCGTAGGACCCGGCAGCAACGTCGGGTCACAGCAGATCTGTCGGAGACGCGTGAGCGCCGCCAAAATATCGAGATGGGCCCGCTCGATGCCGACCTTCTCGATTTTCTTTTGCACGCTCTCTTTGAGCTCGCCAGCCAAGTGCTCGTAAAGTGCCCGTTGCGTCGGCAGCATCTCGCAGCGCACCGTGGTTTCGATACTGGGGGGCAACTCTTTGGCGACCTCGGTTTTTAGCCGGCGCATCACAAACGGCTGGATACGAGCGCGCAATAAGCCCAGCGCATTTTCTTCACCGTGAGCAATGGGGCGGGCATAGCGTTTGCGAAATTGTCGTAGGCTTCCCAAGAAACCGGGCGCCAAGAAGTCGAACGCCGCCCAAAGTTCTTCGGGGCGGTTTTCGATCGGGGTGCCGGTGAGAGCCAAGCGCCGCTCGCTCTTTAGCATGCGAATCGCCTTGGCGTTCTGTGTGGCCGCGTTCTTGGCGCTCTGGGCCTCGTCCAAAATGACGTAACGAAAGCTGGTGTTCGACAACAACGCTGCGTCTCGGCGCAACACGCCGTAGCTGGTGACCACGAGGTCTTGTTGGTTGATGTCGATCCCTTGACGTAGCTGGGGTGCGCCGTGCCAGAGCGCGACGTTCAACCCGGGAGTGAAGCGCAACGCCTCATCACGCCAAACGGTTACGACCGACGTGGGAGCCACAACCAGCGAGGGCTTCCGACCATCTTTCTCGGAGACCAGCACCAGCAAGGCCAGTGCCTGCAGGGTTTTGCCGAGACCCATGTCATCGGCCAAAATGCCCGTCAGCCGATGGCGATGCAGCATCGCCAGCCAATCCAAGCCCCGTTGTTGGTAGTCGCGCATCACCGGTTGGAGCTCGATGGGGGGCGTCACCACCTCGGGAGCGCTGCGGCCACTGATCTCAGCCAGCCAAGAACGAGTGGCTTCGTCGGCAGAGCGCACCGCGGCGTTGTCATCCAAGGCGCGTAACAGACCCACACACAAGGGGCTTACGAGGACGCGTTCGCTATGGGCGCCAAGATCATCGAGGAGACGTAGGCTGCGACGAAAGCGAGGCGACGGGGCGACGTAGGATCCATCGGGCAGGCGCACGTAGGTCTTGCCGGTGCCGAGCCAGGCCAATAGGTCCTTCATTTCGATCAGTGCGGCCGCGGTTTTGTCGTCGTCCAAGGCATTGATGCCAACCGCCACCTCCATCAATCCCTGCGATTCGTTCAGTGCGACGCGGGCATCGATGCTCAGGTCACGAACGAAGCGCGGTTGATTCAGAGTGCGGTCCACCTGCCAGTTGGATGGCAGAACATCGCTGTGTGGATCGAGGAGACGAATCGCAGCTTCGCCCTGGGCCACGAAGGTGAGGTTCTTGGGGTCGAAGCGCATCCCCAAGGTTCGCAGTTGGTGGCGTATGTTTTCTTCGACAGCCAGATCTCGTTCAATTAGCCCCACGCCCGGCGTGCGTGTCGGCGCTAAATACAGGTCAGTGGGGCGGGGCCCCAACAACGGCGCTGCGGTGCCGGCATATTGCAGCATCACTTCGAGGCGCACGGTGGGCTGTTGTGTGTCTTCGTCGGGGGCAAGAAAACGCAGGCTGATCTTCTCTGGCGGATCGCGGCGTACGGCCAACGAAGCTAGGTCTTCGCCAGGGACACCCGCCTGCTGCAGATCGCGTACCAAGCGGTCGCGTTCCGCAGGGGTCAGGCTTGCACCTAACTCCACCGTGAGTTGGCGCGCCCAGGTGGCAAGCTCCCAGGGTTTGGGGGAGGCCACCGGCGCGGCCTCGGCACCACGGATGAAATAGGCCTGGTGACCGGCAATGAGCCGACCGGCCTCCAAGTCCATCCACTCGCCGTCGGGTGTTGACAAAGCCAGGCTCAGCATTACGCCGCCCAAGGGCCCGGGGCGAATGCGCAAGCGCGGTACAAGTGGTGACGACAATAACGTTAACCGCTTTCCTTGCACGAACGTCTGGCGTTGTACGAGCAGCGGCAACAACCGCGCTATCTCGGCATCGGCAATCTGGCCGTAGATGGCGCCGCTGCGCATCTCTTGTACCACTGCCACATCAATGGCGTGCAGGCTAGGGATCAGCGCCTTGGCCTGGCTGTCGGAGATCGCGGGTTCCTCCGGCTTCAGTCGGGCTTGTAGTCGCATCGCTTGCGCTCGTCCTGACAACTCCAGACTGTAGCTGAGTCGCAGTGGCGTGCGCGGTTCCCCAGAGGCGGGGCTGGAAAAATTACTCATGCTGCCTCGTCATGACCGAATCACCATCGCAACGCTGCCACTGCGGCCGCGGGTAAGAATCAAACGGGGGGTATCTTCATCCCATGTCGACAGCACTGACAGCAAACCCAACGGTGCGCCGGCATCACCCCACTTGAAAGCCATCGACAATATCGGCACGTCGGCCGCAAGTTTGGTGGCCGCGGCGACCTCGAACTCATGATGGGGTGCCTGGGCCGGGCAGACAATCTCGGCGAGTTCCTCCGGCCGCATCTCGGCGTCGGCGAGCGCGTGGTGAGCCAACTCGACCAACGTCGAAACGTCGGCCAGAGCCGGGCCCAACACCGGAGTCACTTCGCGCCGTGGCCCCGGGTTTGAACTGCTGGGCGACGCCAAGAGCATCGCCACGGCTGCCTCAGCCCAGGGTTGCATGGGAGAGACGGGGGCAGGCCAGTCAGCCAAGGTGGCTGGCCCCAAGACGTCCGCAGACGCCAAAAGCACCCGCTCTGCCATGCCGCTGTGGAGAAAGTCGCTGGCGGTGATGAAGGCTACGAGCGCGGTTTCAGGGCCTCCTGGAAAAACCACGGTGGGACCGCGCGCATGACATAGGATGCCTATTTCGGAAGCAGCGGAACCGGGCAACGTATAGGGAAACAACTGGGGGCTCGCGAGCCTCGGTCCTTTCTCCAACAATGTTGCATCAAAAGCCGCGTTGGTTTCATGACACGAGCGCTCACTGGCAATGACAACGCCTGTGCAAGCGCTGTCGCTGCGCACATCCGCAGGCAGCGCACGGTCGCTCACCAAGGCCAGCGCACGGCCGTAGCGATCCAATCGCGCCCAGCGGCTGAGGCCCTCCGGCGGTGGGTGGAATGCCCCGGACAGCGTTCGGACCCTGAGGGGAGCACCTTCGGCATTTGGTGTATTGCCAAGCTCAGGGTCTGCACTCCACACCAAGCTGGCACCCGGCAGCAGCGTCGCACGTCGGAGTAGCGCCAATCCGGTTCTCACGGGTTACCTCGCCCAAACACCAACGCGGCGTTCGAACCGCCAAAGCCGCTGGAGGTAGACACAGCCAAGGTATTGGCGGCTAGCAGGCAGGCTTCGCGCGCGGGATGGCAGGGGAGCTGCGCATCCTCAGATCCACGCAGATAGGTCGCAGGCAACCATTCATGCTGCAACATCAAGCTTACGGCCAGCGCATCCACCACGCCCGCGCTCCCCAGCGTGTGTCCAAAGATTGGCTTGGCACAGTGGATCGGTGGAACCTGGGGCCAAATCGAGGCAAACGCGGCAGCCTCCATGCTGTCGTTGAAAAGTGTGCCGGTAGCATGAGCGCTGATAAGACCGATGGCGCCAGGCTCGACGCCAGCGTCTTTGAAGCTTGCGCGCAAGGCGCGGGCCAGACCCGCACCTTGAG
>JAKLEG010000036.1 GCA_022703175.1 Myxococcota bacterium
GACCTATCTTGTCGAGGCGCGGGCTTGGATCTCGTTTCGCCTCCAGGTCGCCACGAGTGGAATCAAGGAACTCCAACACATCGGCGATCAGGCACCGCGTCATGTGGCGATCGGACTCGATCAACGCCGCCATTTCCCAAGCGGTGCGCACGCCTTCAAAGCCGGGCCGCATGGTGTTCGGCGCGATCGTCGTGGTCTTGGTGGGTTGTTCGTTGCCGGTCACATCGGGGTTCTGGTAATGTTCCATCTGCGTTGCCCCCTCCCGAGGGGTAATGCGTTGGGCCTCTTGCCGGTGACACGGCTTGAGGCTCGTTTAGTTTTGGGGCTCGGCGGGCGATCGTCTCTTGTCGGAGTGGTCGCCTGTCGGGCTCGCTTCTCGACTACGTTTTCACTGTCTCGGTCTCATTGATGACGCCCAGCTCGCGGCCGAGCGCCACGGGGTCGACGTCTCTGTGGAGCAAAGCGTTGAGAGTGATATCCTTGATCCAATAGTCGCCGCAGGCCTGGAGCACACGCTCACCGCGTGCAACGCAGAGCCGCTCGCCATCGGGTGCGAGCTTGCGGTTGATTCGGCTGATCAGGGTCTTCGTAGAAATCGTGGTCATGGTTCTGCCCTCACGCAGCCTTGCCGCCGCCGGTAACATTGCGCGTTGCCCATTCCTCAAGCGCGGCACGGTGAACCCGTAGGGCGCGACCAACACGCACCGTAGGCCACTCCCCCGAGCGTGCGAGCTGATAGGCGAATCCTACCGACATGCCGGTTAAGCGCGCGGCCTCGCGGACTCTCAAGAGCAATGACGGCCCGTCGTTGTTGTCTTCTGGCTTCTTGTTCATCGTCGTTCCTTTCGTTGTGTGCTTCTGCGGCACCCTGCCTCATTGCTAGTACACTAGCAGCCTTGCATGTGTCAACACAATCTGCTAGACCACCTGCAGTTGCGCCACATACTAGTGGTTTGTATGGTCGTGCGATGGTCACCAAGGATCTGAAGACAGCAGTTGAAGACACCGAAAAAGCGATGATTCACCAAGCTCTCACAGAAGAAGCCGGGAATGTTGCGGCCGCGGCCCGCGCGCTCGGCGTCCATTTCACGAGCTTGTGGCGGAAGATCAAAAAGTACCGCATCGATCTCGACCGCTACCAGCCGTTCAACACGCATGTGTTTTACAGCCTCATGGAACGTATGGAGAAGTGGGTGAAGGCCGGCGGGGAGCTGAAAGACTTCGAGCTGTACTCAGAGCGTTACATCCTGCCGTCCAGCGGTCGAGACAGCTTCGTCTTGCCGCCATCTCTTAAGGCCTCAGAGAACTTCGGGCTACCACCCGAGCCCGAGCCGCCGACATTCACGACCGTGCCGCTGAAGATCCTTCCCCCAGACAGAAGTGAAGAGTCTGGTGGTGCCTCACAAGAGGCACGACCAAAGAAGAAGAGAAGCCGACCCAAGAGGTAACGCCATGGCCAACAGCCCAGAGATCAAAAGCCCCACGCACGAACGTTCCGATCGTCACCGCCGACGTGGCGACGGGTCCCTGTTCAAGCGTGGTGACCTCTGGGTGGTCACTGTGTCAGGCGGCCTCAAGCTCAATGGCCAGCGCCAGCGCTCAACCGTCTACTGCAAAACGTTCCCAGCCGCTCAAAAACGGCTTGCAGAGCTTCAGCGCGACAAACACAACGGATTGCCCTTGCCCAGTGGCCACGAGACCTTGGGGGCCTTCCTGTGGCGTTGGTTCGCTACTCGCGACGGTGGCGTCGCCTCGAAGCGAGAAGGCCTTGACGAATCGGTCGGCTACTTCCTGAAGCCGAAGACCCTCTACAGCTATCGCCAGCTCGTGGGCGTCCACATCGAAGACCGCCGCAAGGTGCAAGACGGCAAGGGCAACCCGATCGCCCCCATCGTTCGCCACGAGATTGCCAACGTCCGCCTTCACAGGCTCACCCCTGAAGCCGTGCAAAAGTTCCTGGCCGACAAGCTCCGGGAAGGGCTGTCACCGCGCACCGTGCAATACCTCCACGCGATCCTGAAGCGTGCGATCAAAGATGCCGAGCGTTGGGGGCTCGTGGCGCGCAACGCTGCAGCCGTTGTGCCTGGCCCTCAGGTGCCAAAACGTGAGGTTGAACCGCTCACCCTGGCCGAAGCCAAGGCGCTGTTGGCTGCCGCGGTGGCCGATGATGCCGACGTGAAGCATGGGCGCGGGGCTCGCAACATGGAAGCCTTATGCACGCTTGCGGTAGGCGCTGGGCTTCGCATTGGCGAATGCCTTGGCCTTCGGTGGCAGGATGTCGACTTGGAGGCTTGCCGGTTCCGCGTCCAACGCACCTTGGAGCGGGTAGACAAACGCGGCCCCCGACTGTCGACGCCCAAGACAGACCGATCGCGAGCCCTCACTGACATGGGCACGATCGTGGCCGACGCGCTACGCAAGCGACGCGCCCAGCAAGCGGAGGAACGCCTAGCCGCGGGCCGAACTTGGAAGGCTGGCCCGTGGGGCGATCTCATATTCACGTCTGAGAATGGCGCGCCGTTGTTTGCTCGCAACGTGAACCGCAGCATCAAACGGCTGCAGGTGGCGGCCAAGATCACTCGGCGCATGAGCTTTCACACCTTGCGGCATACGTGTGCCAGCATCGCGCTAGAGGAAGGCGTGTCAATGCGGGCGATCGCAGACCAGCTCCGCCACCAAGATCCCAGCATGACGGCACGCGTTTACGCCCACGTCAGCGAGCGCCTCGCCAGCCAAACGGCCACCGCGATCAACGCAGCTCTCACCCGCGCCTAGACCCTCGCCCTACCCTCAGACCTCAATGGCTGTAGTAGATGGCTGTAGACGCAATGCGGCGTGGTGTAAGTATGGAGCCAAGATGGGGATTTGAACCCCAGACCTGCTGATTACGAATCAGCTGCTCTGCCGACTGAGCTATCTTGGCTCGCGGTGCCCGTTTAGCAAACCACGTAGCCTGGGATCAAGGAATTACTTGACCCTGAGCGTCTGTACGTTGGTCGGCCCCTCGCAAGGTGATCCGCCCAAATCCATCGTGCATGCGTTGTCCACACGTGTGACACTGGGGGCTTCATCGCCCCGCCGCAACAGCGCCACCGTCGTGCCCACACCCACCGCAACCACGCCTGCGGCCACGCCCCACACCCATTTCTCCATGTACCAAGGGGGCGCCGGCTCGTACGTCGCGTTGGCTCCTGGGGGCGTTGTCGCAGTGAAGCCGGGACCTTGTGTCGAGGTCGCCGTAAGCGACGTCAGCGGCGCCAAGGGTTCGAGCCCCAAATCGTCGCCGCCGCCGGTCACCGTCTTACCACCTGCCAGCGGCGCCAATGCCAATTCATCCCCATCGCCTGAGGTCGCGCCACCACCGAGCGGTACCAATTCCAGGTCATCGCCGCTAGCGACAGCAGTGCCCTTCACGAGCGTCGCCTTGATCTCATAGTCGTTGCCCGGATCGGCCGAGATCTTTTGCGTAAAAGTCTGGTAGCCCGAGTTGCTCACCGTAACTGTGTGCGCACCAGGTTTTACTTCGTATTCCAAAGGCACCTTGCCGACGTTTTTGCCATCCACAGCCACCGTAGCCTTGGCCACATTGGCGGAGACCTTGATGACGCCGGCAAACGGCAACAGATCCGCCGAAAGTACGATCGGCTTGCCGGCCTTGGCCTGCACCTTCTCGCTGAATTCCATATAGCCGAGCTTGCGCACAACAATCGTGTGGTTGCCGACCGCAATGTCTCTGTTCTTAAGCGGCGTCTTGCCAACCTCTTTGCCGTCGACCAACACCTTGGCCCCCTCGACCGAGGCCTCGACAGAGAGACTGACCTTTTTACTGCTGGCCTTCGCCAATGCGGTTGTGCTCGGCAACGACACCGCAACGACAAGACCCAGAATCGACGCTAGCACCCGAATCATACGGGAAACTCTAGCACAAACGGGACGCGACAACAGGGGGGCAGGCGCCCAACAACGTTAGCGCCGCTCCATGCCAAGCGCGACATCCAAGACCTGCTCCTCGGCATCGCGGACCGCCTCCAAAAATGCGCGATAGGCAGGCCACATCTCCGGCGTGATCAGATGAGTCTTGATGATGAGTCGCCGCGTGTAAGACAGTGTGCGGTCCTTCTTGGCAAAGCCGCTCGCGTACTCGGCAAACGGTTCGACCACCTTCACCATTTCGGGCATGGTGACGTCGTAGCCCACCGGCAACTCGATGGCGACCACCGTCTCGTTCCACAACGGTGCATCCAAAATAAGGGTCTGACGTCGTGAGGCCCGCAGCCTACCCGGAAATGACGGCCCCGCCACGTCGACCGCACGCAACGTGAAATGTTGATACTCCAGGCGATTGAGCTTGGCGGTGGCCTTGGCTTTCAGCTTCAACGTCTCGTCGCCCCCGACCTGCCCGGTTAACTTGGCTTCTTTGAGCTCTACCGGCGGCTCCTCACCAAACAAGAACGTCGCCATTACTTCGTTGGTTTTGCGTTCATCCACCAAGGTCTCTTTGAAATGGCGTGCGGCCGCCCCCATCATCTCACCGCTCAAACCGCCCTTCAGCGCACCGTCCACCTCCATACCCCAGCGGTACTGCATCACAGTGCGATTCTTTTCGGGAGAGTCGATCGGAATGTCGACCCAGCGCGCCTCATCCTTGGTGAACACCAACGCGGTGCCACCCGAGAATGCCGGTTCCACCTCGCCAAACCGACAGGTGGTACACAACGGATCAAGGAAGGCATACGAATCCGCGGGCACGGTACACAACAGGCCGCGCCGCGCCGGATCCTCTTCGCAAGTGGGATCGCTCTCAATATCTTTGGTGACATCCATGGCCACGCCGGCGCGTACAAACGGATAGAATCCGGGCAGGTCTTTCACCACCACCGGCCCGGTGGGCCCAGCAAGCAGGGCCGGATAGAATGGCTGCTCGACCCCTTCCAACGCTTTAAGGAGCAACGCCGTAGCATCCCGCGTGCACACCGGCTCGCCCTTGGCCAACGCGGCAGCCGACACCGGCTGACGCACCCCGAGCCCAAACAACGGCAGCGGTTTCAGGCTGCTTGCGATCTGAGCGAAGCGCTTCTTGGCGGGGCCACTCCCGGCGACACCCCCAACCTGGGCAAACAGCGACGTCATGCGCGCGCCGACGTCCTCCCAACTCTTCAACTTACGTTTAAGGCCAGCGAAACGAGCTTCGGTCACCACAACGGCAACCCAAGGTGCCAGACGCCCCAGGTGCGGCATCGCGGGCTCGGCGTAGTAGGCGGGCAGATCCTTTTCGACAAACACCCAACGCTCGCGCCCCGCATCGTCTTTACGCCGCAACGGCGGATTGTCTACCACCTGTTCACCCCGACCATAGCGATGGTCGAGCTTGATCCCCTCGCCCGCAATCAGTCCAAGCTCGGCACGCATCACCGGCAGAGGGCCGCCAAACACCCACACCGGAACCATATCGGGGTCCACGTACACACGCTCGTAGCGGTATTCCAGCAGGCCTCCCTGCGTCGCACCAGGAATGACAAAACGGAGCTGTTTCACCTCGCCGGTTTGATAACGCAAACCAGGCACCACCACTGGCGTGATCGTTGCGGGGTCCAGTGTGGTGATGCTGCCATTGGGGGCCACCGCACGGGCGTCAATTCGCGTCACGGTCGAGAAACCATCCACCGGCAACGCCACGGTGGCCTCGGCCAACCCGGTCTCACTCAGCACTTTCAAACGTCGGCGGTGGTCGAGCACCACAATCACCTGGGGTGGTTGACCATCGCGTTCGAGAATCTCGTAACGCAATGTCGAAACATCTTCGATCACGGCCGCACCCGCATCGGGCCAGTCCTCGGCGGTGGGTGAAGCAGGAATGACCGGCGGTGGGAAGGTCCCAACCCAACCACCGCACGCAGACGACAGCAGGCATCCAAGCAACCAGGCAAAACGCATAGTTTGCATCTTACAAAAGAGGTCGTAGCGACGGGACTCTTTTTTTCACATCCGACCGAGGTATGATGGGCAGCTCATGTCGCCTGGCGATGCTTCAACCACCTACCACGCTCCGCGCCTCCTCATAGAGGTCCGGAAGGCCGGGCAACTTGTCCGCAAGGTTACGGTGCGACACTCTCCGGCATCGATTGGACGTGACGCTGAGGCCGACGTGCCGCTGGATTCCGGGCATGTCTCACGTTTGCACGCCCGTATGTATTTTGATGAACACGGCCTGGTGCTGAAGGACACAGGTAGCACCAACGGTTTCACGGTGCGCGGTCAGAAACTGCGCGAAGCTCGCATCGAACCGGGCGAGGTAGTCGGGCTCTGCGAATTCGAGCTCATCTTCAGCTTCGCACCCACCTCGCGGGTACGCGACCCCGCCATGCTCAGCATGCCGCCCGAACCCTCGCAGGGCCGAGCCGTCCCGAGTGACGACTGGGACAGCGATGAGGACGATGCCGGCGGCACGGATATCACTGTCATCAAACAAGTGGCCAAACCGGCGGCTGCCCCCGCCCTAGGTCCGCCGCCGGAAGTGTCGCAGTCGAGCTTGATGAACCGGTTGATGTTTGAGCGCCCCCCTACCAGCGAGGAAGCGCTGCCCAAGGCTCACGGACGCGACCCGTTGGACGACGACGAAGAGATAGACGGCGACGAACCGCCGCCTCTCGACGCACGGCCCCTGGTGCTATCACTGCAGGACGAGGCCAACGCCACCACCGTAGCCCATCCGTATGGCCAAGTGGTGGTCGAGGTGATCCATACGCTCAACCGTGAGGTGGTCGGAGTGGAAACCGTACCGCCGGGCACCACCACATGGTGGGCCGGCACCCCAAACCTGCTGGAGAGCCTGTGGGTTGTGCCGACCCCTGCCCGCTTCCCAGTGGTGGCTCACAACCGTCCGGGCGAGTACAGCGTACAGGTCCCACACGACCCCGACTGGAAGATCTTTCATCGCGGCAAGCGCCAGGTGGACCTGTTCCGTAGCGGCCCGTTCGTAGGTTGCGTGGCCGAGTTCGACGATCAGATCGAAATCTCTGCAGGCCCCCACTCGCTCTACGTCCACTGCCGCAAGCTCGCCCCTACGCTCAAAGTGAGTGGCACGTTGCGCCACTGGCTACCCAGCGCTGAGCTCTGGGCAGCCGTCGGCGTCTCGTTGGTAATGCACCTGGGGCTGGCTGCGCTACCGCTTGTGCGCGGGTCGATGACTACGATGGCACAGGCGCAGATGGATTTTTTCAAGCCGCCGCGGCCGAAAGAGACCAAGGAACTTGAGTGGAGTGCCCCGGTGGCCATCGCCACCGCAAAGCCACCCGCCGACGCCGAGCCCGCTGCCGTCCCGGAGAAAGCCGCTGGCGCCCCCTCCCCATCAGCCACCCCACTGCCGCCGCACAGCAAGCGCTTGCCTCTGACCGGGCCCAAGCCCGTCCTCGCGCCGCTCCCGGAGCCGGAGTCACTGGAGCTTGCACCCCCGCGGCGCCTGCCGCTCAAATCGGTCTCGATCGCCGATTTTAAGGTTTCCGGGATGATTGCCGGGCTCCCAGAGATCCAAATTGAGACGCGCACGGGTGGCACCATGCAAGGCGCAACCGCCACGTTGCGCAGCGGCGCCCCGCTCCCGGCTGGCGTCGTTGGCACCGGCGGCACAGGTCGAATGACACGAGGAAAATACCCGGAGCTGGCATTGCGAAGCCACATCAAGAAGTTCATTCCCGAGATTCGCAGCTGCTTCGAAAAGGTTTTGGAACGCGAACCTGGCATTGCCGGTAAGATCGATATGGAGTGGGTCATCACCAACGTCGGCTCGGTCACGGATATCCGCGCGACCTATGATGATGTGGGTTCCCCAGCACTGGTACGTTGTATTAAAGGAGTGATCGGCGACTGGGTATTCCCGCCGCCTAAGGGAGGCGCAACACGGGTCGGATATCCATTCGAATTCGCCCGCACGAAGCGATGATGCCAAAACTTGATACGAACAGCGATCCGGTGCCAGACTGGGCCCTGACTCGTATGGGACGGAGCGTTGGGCCATGCTCGTCAGGTGTGCAAGCTGCCATAAACCTGTTTTTGTAAGCTCGTCAACCGTTTCTGGGGGCGAAGCGAAGGTCCCGTGCAAGGCCTGCAACGCCGAGCTATGGGTCACCGCCAAAGGCGAAGCTCGGTTGGCCACAGCCACCGAGATGCCCTCCGTCGTCGCAGCGGCCCCAACGGCACCTGCCCCCGTCATAACTGATGTGATACCCACACAGGCTGACACCAACCGCTCCCCGAGCCTGTCCACGGAACCCCTAGCCGAAACGCCGCTGGCCGCCGGGACTGCGGGAGCGCATGACGCCACCATCATGGTGCCGATGCCCAATCCGAAGTCCCCCACAGAGCCCGTGCCCGCAGCTGTTGTGGACTCTGAGCCCACCTTGGCCCCGGTGGTCACCCAAGCCAACGCCGACGCGACCTTTGTCACGCCGTCACCCTTTGCCGGCCCGCTGCCGACCACGCCGGCCGAGTCGATCTCCCCCTCACCGTTTGCCCCACACCCAGTGGTCACCGGTGAGACGCACTTCACCCCCGCCCCAGCACAGGAGGATCCCCCTCCCGCCACGTGGCGCCAGGTTCCCGAAACGCCGGTCGCCTACAAGCCTCCCACACCGCAAAGTGGTGAAGGGGCCCCCTTCGTCGCTGCCACTGCCCCGCTGGTCTCCGTAGGTGCCCCGGCTCCCGGAGCCGAACCCGCACAAGTCGTGTTTGCCTCAAGTTTCCCGGTGGACAACCTGCCACGCCAAGAGGTCACCGAACGCACGCTCGTCGAAGAGCTGGCACCGAACCCCGAGGTCACACCCGCGCCGACCACAATGCCCGAGTGGTCATTGCCGCCGATAACAGGGTTGGCTGGCCCCACCGAAATCACCGCCGTGGGTCTACCTCCGCCCTCCCCCGAGCTCGCCACCAGTGGCGACAACACTCAGATTGCCCCGCTTCCAGAAGGCGCGGGCGCCCCCCTCGCCCCGATTGAGGTGACCGCCCCTGACGTGGCGATGGCCGCCGCTGTGTCGCTCTCTGAAGCCCCGACACCGGTAGAGACGATTGAAGATGCATTGCCGATTGAGCCGGCCGAGTCCTTAGAAGAAGCGCTGCCGCTCGAAGAAGCCGAAGCGATGCCGGCGCCTGCTGCTCCCACCACAGCGGCCGAGCTAGACGCCAGCATGCCGCCTCCCGCAGAAGCCTCCGCATTGAGCGTGCCGCGCGGCGTCACGATGGACCTAAGCGAAGACGAATTGCCGAAGTCTTCCAAACGTCCCCTGCTCTTTGCTGCAACGGCGTTGGTCGTCGTGGCCGCCGGGGTAGGGGGTGCCGCCTGGTATCTAGGCTATCTGCCGTTTGGCAGTCGTGCTGGCACCGAGCCTACCGCTGCCGTTGCGGCGGCTGACCCGGTCGCCGTGCCAACGCCAACGGTCGTCCCGACGCCCACTGAGGAAAAACCCGCCGAGGCCGCCACCGCCACCACCGAGTCCCCAGGTGACCCGCCTGCGGCTGGCGCCGACGCCAAACCCGAGGCCGCCACCGCCCTGCCGGGCACCGAAAAAACAGAGGCTGCCGTGACCCCCACCGAAGCCTCAACCGAAGAGCCCACCGCCATCGAAGAGCCGAAGGGCAAAAAAGATCGCAAGAAGACCTCTAAAAAAACCAGCAAAGCCACGGTCACAAGCAAGAGCTCCAAGACCAGCAAGAGTGCCAAGGCCCCCCCCGAACCAGCCGCGAAGGCTGGCGCCGCCGACGCCGCCGAAGAGCACTACAAGAAGGCCAACGATCTCATCAAGGACAAGAAAATCCCGAGCGCCATTGACGAGCTAGGCAAGGCGCTTGCAGCCAACCCCAAGCACGCCAAGAGCTATCGCCTCTTGGGCATGGCCCAAACGCTACAGGGCAAAGAGAAGAGCGCCGTCGAGGCCTTTGAGAAGTTTTTGAAGCTCGACCCGGGTCACAAAGACGCCCCAAAAATCAAAGCAATCATCGACGACTACCGGAAACGTAACCCAAAGTAATCGCTGTCGCGTCGCACCTTTCGGTTGCAGAGCGCGCTGGGCTTTAGTATGAAGCGCCGGCGCGCGCGATTAGCTCAGATGGATAGAGCGACGGCCTCCGGAGCCGTAGGCCGCAGGTTCGAATCCTGCATCGCGCGCCATCTTTCGCACCCCTGAAGTGATCGTTCCACGGTGCCAGTTCCCATGTTCTCACAACGTCATAAGCGAAACCCTTCAACCTTAAGGCGATGCCCTATGATGAAGCGACTACGCCCTGCCCTATTTGTCCTCGCGACACTATCCCTGGCCGTCCCGGCGTCGGCTGCCGACCCGGTGGCGCGCACCGAAGCCCTGGTGAACGCGTTCAAGGCTGTGAAGGCCAAGCCCAAAGACGGCGCCTTGAGCGACGCCGACCGCCAGGCCAATGCCAAGGCGTTTGCCGCGCTGGATGGCTTCTTTGACTACGAGCGAATCACCAAGGACCCGATCGCCCAACACCAGGCCGCCTTCACCCCCGAGCAGATGAAGAAATTCCTCAGCGACTTTCGCGAAGTCATTCGCTTGGTGGCCTACCCGGACTCCGGCGCCGCGATGGCTAAGGCCACGTACAAACTCAAGGCTGGCGCCAAACGCGCCGCCGCGAAAGAGGCCGACGTGGAGATGTCGATTCGCTGGGAAGGCGAAGACACCGACACCAAAGTCACCTTTCATTGGCACGACGTGGCTGCGAGCACCGAGCTGTATGACGTCAGTTTTGATGGCGCCTCGCTGGTGAAGGACTACAAAAACCAATTCACCAAAATCATCGACAAAGACAAAGTCGAAGGCCTCATGAAGAAGCTCGCCAAGAAGCTAGACGAAAAACGGAAGGACGCGCTCGTTACGCCATGACCGCTCTTGCCATGCTGGCGCTCACCCTGATGGGCGCAAGTGCCTCTCTGCCGTCGTTGTCGGAGCCACTCACGGTTCAAGATTGCGTCAAGCTGGCGTTCGCTCAGAGCGCCGAGCTTAACCAAGCCGAAGCCAAGGTGACGCAATACGAAGCCCTGCTGGCCGAGGTCGAGTCGGTTTACTACCCAAAACTGCAGGGCATCACCTACCTGACGCCGATGTTTACCGTGCACGGGGATGCCATCGACTTCGAGCGCCGTTGGAAATCCTTAAAGAATTGGGGACCTTACACCCACCTGCAAGCGGTGTTGGCGTTGCCGCTGTACACCTTTGGTCGCGCCGAGGCGATGGAAGATGCCGCACGCGAGCGGATCGCGGTGGAAGCGGCACGCGTGCGTGAGGCCGAGTTGACGGTAGCGTTAGAAGTGAAGCGCTTCTACTACCTGCACCTTTATGCGCGCACGATGCAAGCTCCGCTCAAAGCGGCCGCCGAATCGGTGCGTACCGCGCTTGAGAAAGGCCAAGAGATGTACGAATCGGGCTCGGGCGAAATTTCCCAAGCCGACCTGATGAAGCTGACCTACGGCCGAACCGAAGTAGACAAGTACATTCTTGAGGCCGACTACGGGGCCGCGCTGGCACTCGCGGCGCTAAAGCACACAATGGGTTTGTCCGACGAGGTCCAACTCACGTTGGCC
Source organism: Myxococcota bacterium (assembly GCA_022703175.1). Classification (GTDB taxonomy): domain Bacteria; phylum Myxococcota; class XYA12-FULL-58-9; order XYA12-FULL-58-9; family XYA12-FULL-58-9; genus JACRCV01. The sequence goes on from JAKLEG010000036.1 coordinate 11,591, forward strand.
GAGGAGCGGTTACCCGAGTTGCCTGATGAGCTGCCGGAGACGCTGGCGCAGCTCATTGTCGAGTCGGCAGAACGCCGCCCTGAGTGGCAGCAACTGGCCCACGGCAAAGCCGCCGCCGCAAACCTAGCCAAGGCTGAAGCGCGCGCCAATTTCCCGGTGCTGTTCGCGGCCGGTCAACTCACCTTTGACTGGACGCCGATGCGCGACGACATCGCAAACCCGTATGTCTACGACATCTACAACCAAATCGTGGGCGGTGTGGCGTTGGGATTTATGTTCGACCTGGACCCGGCCCGCGCGGCCGCACGTACCCAGGGCGCCGAAGCGATCAGCCGCGAGCTTGAGGCGTTGGAGCAGTTCGCCAAGACCGGCATCCCATTGCGCGTCCGCAAAGCCGTCAGCGACCGCGACCGCACCCGCAAGCTGGCCGAGTTCTCCGAAGAAGGAGTGCGCGCCACCAAGAAGTGGATGGCGTTCACCGCCGCGCAATACCTGACTGGCACCGGCGAAGCCAAAGACCTGTTGGAAGGCCTGGTGGCCTACCTGAGCGCTCGCAAGTCTCACGCCCAGGCGGTGCACGACTACCTATTGAGTCGCGCCGAACTCGAGTATGCGATAGGTCGGCAGTGATGCGAACTGCCATTCTGAACGGCACGTTGGTGAGCGCTGCCGAAACCTTGCCATACGACCTTTATTTCGACCAGGGCAGCATTTTGGGCGCGGTGCCGCGCGGAGATCAGCGTTTTGGCCCACCCGAGATGAGCATCGATGCCACCGGCAAGTACGTGCTACCGGGCGGTGTCGATGTGCACACGCACCTAGATTTGCCGATGGGGGCGTTCAACGCCAGCGACGACTACGCCACCGGCACGCTTGCGGCCGCGCACGGCGGCACCACGACGATCATCGATTTCGTCAACCACGCGCGCGGTGAATCGCTGCTCAAGAACGTCGAGGCGTGGCACCAGAAAGCCGCGGGTCGAGCGGTCATCGACTACGGCTTCCACATGACGGTTGCCGAGGCATCGCCACAAGTCATGGCCGAGCTGCCCGCGGTGGTAAAAAGCGGCATCTCTAGCGTCAAAGTGTTCTTCGCCTACCCCGAGCGCCTACTACTCGACGACCCCTCGGTGTTTCGGGTGATGCAGCGGGCCGCCGATTTGGGCGCGCTGGTGCTGGTGCATGCCGAAGACGGGCCGCCGCTCGACATCCTGGTGGAGCAAGCGCGCGGACGGGGCGAATGGGCTCCAATCAACCATGCGCTCACGCGCCCGGAAGTTGCCGAGGCCACCGGCACCGAGCGAGCCATTGCGCTCGCGGAAATGGCCCATGCCCCGGTGTACATTGTGCATGTCAGCTGTGCGCGCGCGCTTACGCGCATTGTCGAAGGCAAATCCCGCGGCCTCACCGTGTGGGGGGAAACCTGCCCGCAATACTTGTGTTTGTCGGAAGATGACCTGCGCGGCACCCCGGAGGATCCATTCGCAGGCGCCAAGTTCGTCTGCACACCGCCGTTGCGCCCGAAGATCCACCAAGAGGCGCTGTGGCGCGGGCTCGCCCAAGGTCACCTGGACACCGTGGCCACCGACCATTGCCCGTTTAACTACGTGGGCCAAAAAGACCGAGGTCGCAACGACTTTACTAAGATTCCCAATGGCCTACCGGGCATCGAGACCCGCTTGCACCTGCTGTATGAGGCGGTGACCCAAGGCAAGCTGTCACTCGAACGCATGGTGGAGGTGGCCGCGACGGCGCCCGCCAAGATCTTCGGCCTGTATCCGAAAAAGGGCAGCCTGCTTGCCGGGGCCGACGCCGACCTGGTGATTTGGGATCCCATACGCCCGGTAACTCTCAATGCCCAATCGCTGCATATGCGCGTGGATTACTCCACCTATGAGGGGCGCACCGTGCCCGGCAGCCCTATGCAGGTCTATTCGCGCGGCGAATTGTTGATTGACAGGGGCTGCGCCAAAGCCGCGCCCGGCCGGGGCCGTTTCCTCGCACGCGCGCCCGCCTGAGCCGCTGCTGCGGCTTGCCCGACCGATCGGAATCTGCTACTCCCGCCACGTACTTTTGGCTGCCGCTCTGCGGGAGGCGCACATGGGAAATGTTGATCGCCGAACCGGTGCAGATAGACGTAAACGGAACCTGCCGGTCACCGTGGAACGCCGTAAGAATGACCGCCGCAATGCCAGCGATCGCCGCGAGGCCAACCGCGTACCGTTGGAACTCTGGATGGAAGAGATATCGGGCGAAGATGTCTACTTCCGCCGCACCGGCAACGTCAGCGTTGGCGGTGTCTACTTCGACCGCGCCATTCCCCATTCCTTAGGCACCATCGTGACCCTCAAGTTCGCCCTGCCTGGCGACCGCGAAATGGTGGTAGCACGCGGCGAAGTGGTGAACGCCTCAGGCCACGCCGAGAACCTCGGCATGGGCGTCAAGTTCATCCACGTCGAAGGGGATGGCGAAGCGCGCATCCGCACCTACCTAAAAAGCCTGTAACGTGCCGTATTGTCTTAGTAATTTCTAAAATGCGTAGAACCGCAGCACGACCTCGGTGGTCTCACCCGAGGCCACCTCGACATTGGGTGTGCAGGCATTCGCGATGGCTGTGCCACTGGCGTTCTTGGCGTCGCCATAGATCCGATAACCTTGGCTGGCCGGCACATCTTCAAACATAAAGCTCGTCCCGGCGGCCAAATCGAAGGTGTCGTGCGCGACCGTGTCCAGGCGCGGGTCGGTGGGCAGAAGCTCCCCCATCGCCAGCTGCGAGCAGGTAACCTGAATACCATCAGAGAGATTGATTCCAAAAATGTACAACGACAGGCTCTTCACATCGTCGCTCAGCGCGGCATCAATGCGAGCCTTGGCCGAGACTGCCGTAACCGGCTCCGAACCACAGGCCCACACAGAAGCCACAAGCAAAGCAAGCCCGAGCTGTTTCATGGTGTGTCCACAAACTCAACGTTCACTTGCACGTTGCCCGGACCCGAATCGCGGGTCATCAGAATTGCCGCCGTAACCCCCGCGGCCACCACCACCACGGCGCCACCCACGATGGCCCACAACGCCCAGTCAGGTAGCCCTTGAGCGGGAGCCGGCTCCAACCCCATCCCGGGCGAATCGAACGGCGACGTGCTTTTCACCGGGCCACCAGACTTGAGCCCACGAATAGCGCGCGTAAGCGGCGCGGCGTCGCTCCCTGAGGGCACAGCAACTCCGGTGGTAAGCGTTGCGAGCAACGAGTAGCGCAGCTTCTCGCCACCTTCGTCGGCCACCTTGAGCGTGCCCAGCCACGCATCCCCTTGCTTGGTAAGTGGCACTTCGGAGAAACGGTTGTCGGAGCCCAGAGCCACGCGTGCGGTAAGCGATTTGATTTCTACTTCGGGTGGCAACGTCACGCGCAACACCCAGGTGCCGGCCTCGGCTTGGGTGTCCACCGCGTCGAGCTCCAACAGCAGCAACGCGTTGACGTCGCGTTTGGCGTTGCTAAACAACGTCTGTAACTTGGGTGCGATATCGTCGCCAATCATCGCATCGGGGTTTAGAACCAGCATCCGTTCGAAGGCTGCCTTGGCCTCTGGCTCTTGCCCCAGCGCCGCCAACACAAAGCCACGTAGCCGCTCGCAGGCCACACCGTCGGCAGCACCGGCACAGCTATCCCCGAGCGCCTTCAACGCCTTTTCGTAGCGGGCCTTTTCGTAAAGTTGCCCCGCACGTTCGACGTCGGGCGCCGCCAAAGCCAGCGCAGAGATAAGTAGTAGCGTCATAGCGTCAACATCCAATACTGTCGGCCCAGATTGGCCGGCACCGGCAAGCAAGTCAAGCAAGGTTCGTGGCCCCTTGACCCTAAGCGCACCTCTGCACTTACATGCCTGCATGTCGGAGAGCCAGGGCAAACTCGATTTGAAGTCGTTGGTGAGTCAGATCGTCACGGCCGCGCCAACCCCCGCAGCGCCAACCGGCGCCGCCGAACCCGCGCCAGTCACGCCTGTCGAAGCACCGCTCGTCGATCAAGAGCTACAGGCGTTGTTTGAAGCGTACTTTGATTTGGAAGAGGCCGCGGCACGGGACGTGGTGTTTGAAAAGATCGTGGCCCTCAAGGCCCCCGCCGTGACCGAGTTTCTGCGCGCCGTGCTAGAGCACGACGAAGATGAAATGGCACGCGCTGGCGCCGCTGCCGAGTTGGCCCACCGCCACGACGCTGCAGGCATGGCCGCCCTCGAAGAGGCGCTCGCCGATCGGGACGACACCGAGCTGTTTACCCATGCGCTACAGGTCTTGGCCGACGTGCTGGGCCCGGCGTTCTACGAACGCGCCAAGGGCTTTTGGCAGGATGACGACTGCGACGCCGAGCTGAAACACGAAGCCCTGTTGGCAATGGAGAGCACCGACACCACCCGCGCGCTGGCAGATTTCACGACCTTCATCGCTGGGTTGCACGACCTAAATGCGCTGCCCGACGATCAGCTAGAAGTGATGATGCTCGCGTTTGTACGCCACGGTTACCGCGACGCCGTGCCGGTGCTAGAAGCATTGAAAACCCGCCTCACGCAAGGCATCGCCGATGCCGACGAGCGCGACGAACTGACCGCATTTGTCGGCGAAGGCATCGCGCTCCTTCAAGACGCGCACTAGGCTTTCAAAACCGACACCGTGTTCCCTGACGCTTACGTCACCGCGTAATTTGCACCAGCGGATGGGCCAACAGCACGCGAACCTGTCCTGGAGTGAGGTTGGGGCCGCCCGAACCTTCGTCCGGGTGCATCAGATTCCCCCAGCCCTCGACCGGGGTATCCTTGATCGGATCGGCAGCATTGATGAACTGCTCGTGGGTGTGAAACAGGCCGAGAAAGTGCCCGATTTCATGGGCCATAACACACGCAGGCCGCATGCAATCCATCGCCATGGCGACCCCGCTCGCAGCCGTGCCTGCGTTGGCCGGGCCCGGCATGCCCCCTGAGAATCCCGGCGGACCGGCCGACATCACGCCTTGGTCGACAAGACTCAGTTCTTTGACGATGTATAAGTTGACGCCAGAGCTATCGGTGCTGGTTTTGAACATCTTGCCAATTTTGCTGTCGGCGCCATCGATCGCCTGCTTCTGGAATCGCGGACTGACGTCATCGTAGGTGATGGTGCCAAGGTCGATGCCAACTTTCGCAAAGATGCCACGGACCTCAACCAGTGTCTCCTTGAAGTCGCGCGACCGCCGAGCCGCGGCGGCGGTAAGGCCGCGCGCGCCCGTGAAGTGCAGGTGCAAGTCTAAACGCCCCGCCCGTGGCAACCGCGGCGCAACCTTGATTTGCACGCGCACATGCACCGGCCCTCGGACGGGATTGCCTTGTGCGTCCGTCCCACAGACACGCAACGTCCAGGCCCCCGCGCACAACGAAGCGCTGGAGCTATTAGGCACGAGCAACGCCCCCGTGCCAGGAATCATGCCCGCGACCGACCGATTGGGGCTGTCAAAAGGTTGAGGCGTGCGACGCCTCGTGCCCCGCGCGGTGCTACCATCGCTGACCAGAGCCTTGCCACGCGGACCGGAAAATTGGTCCACCAGGTAGTAGCCGTTCTCGGGCCCTTCGATCGTGACCAGCAAGCCAATGGCGTTGGCCGGCACCTGAAGCGATAACGGCGCACAGTGCCCGTGAGCATCGAGTGGCAACGCTGGAAAATCGAGTTCGACGAGTTTGTCGAGTCGTTTGGGCGCGACCGCTGCGGCGCTGGACCGCCCCTGAACGCGAGGGCGATCTACCCGGTCAACAGCATCGGCACGCCGGGTCCGCTGCGAGGCTGGCACGGGCGTCGGCGCGACAGTTGCTGAGTGGGGAGTCCGCACACGCGGGGTAGCGAGGTTTCGAACGGGCATAGCGAATTCCTTTGACTGCACTATTCGTATCAAAACGAGACGATGCCGAAGCCTTCCGGGATTGTCAAACCGATGACGAGCCCCGGACCCCATGCTGAAATCCGCTCTCACCGCGGCCGCAACCAAATCAAAAGCTAGCCTTCTCCCCAGCGCAGCTTGCTCCGTAGCATCTGGAAGTAAGGCCGCCACGGCACCTCCAGAATGCGAGTGTCGACCAATGCCCGGCGCACCGCCATTTCATCCCCGCGCATGAGCGCCTGGCCCACATGGCCGTCCAACGAACAGAACACCTCGTTGTCGGACTCTAGGCTAACCACCACTTCGCCGTGGGGCGCCACGACAATTGGGCGATGCGACAACCCCGACGGACAAATAGGGGTGATGGCCACCGCCGCCAACCCAGGCATCACGATGGAACCGCCCGCCGCCATCGAATAGGCCGTGGAGCCTGTGGGGGTCGCCACGATCACGCCATCGGCCCGAAGACTTGTGACCAGCGCCCCTCCCAAGGTCACGCGGTACTGGGCCACCCGGGCAATGCCGGTGGGGTTCATCACGGCGTCGTTCAAGACCCGACCGGTGAGCAGCACTTGGTGGCCGCGTCGCACTTCCACATCCAGGCGCATGCGATCGACAAACGGCAACTCCCCGGCCAGCGCGCGCGGCAACACACTGGGCAGTTCGTCATGAGAGACACTGGTGAGAAAGCCCAAACGCCCCAGGTTCACGCCTAACATCGGCACCGGGCGCGACAAAAACAGCGCCGCGGCAGTGATGATGGTGCCGTCGCCGCCAAACACCAAGGCCAAGTCGGTTTCGACGTCGAGCTGCTTAGGGGACAACGGTTCGACGCCGGTAAGCTCACCCCGGTGACTTGCCCAGGTGTCTTCCGGGGTCACGAAACGTGCCTCGGGCAGGCAACGCTCGGCGATTTGGAACGCGTGCACCGCCTCGGGCGCGTTGCGCTTTAACACCACCGCGATGGTCTTCGGCATCACCTCTCCCTATCACAACAAGCCCGTCTGTACGATTGCGCACGCGGCACCAACCAGCTAGGAGTCTTGCGTGGAAACGCTGCAACTCACTGCCGACCTCAAAGAATTATCATTCGCCGCGGCCTTGGCACGTTTGAGCCGCACCAAAGCCACCGGCGCCCTGGAGATTCTGGATGCCATTGGCACCAACCGCGCTTTTCTGCTCAACGGCATTCCGCAAGGAGCCAAGCTGTCGCGCCTGAAACACCCGATCGGCCGCATCTTGACCACAAGCGGCTTGCTCACCGAGGCGCAGTTGAACGAGGCCTTGGCGATGCACAACAAAACCGAGAAGCTGTTAGGACAGGTGTTGTTGGAGCTGAGGCTGGTGTCGCCCGAGGCGTTACGCCAGGCGATGGAAACCCAGAGCCGGCAGAATCTCCTGACGATGTTCGCGCTCACCCAAGGACAGATGGAGTTCCACGAGGGGCTCGTTTACCTCACCGACTTCACGCCTACGCCCTGCCCGCCGCTGGCCATACTTTACGAAGGCACCCGCGACCACACCCCCGCTGCCATCCTGCAGCCGTTTCTGGCCACGTTGACGTTCGCGTCGGTACGCCTGAGCGAGGCGGCAGCGCCGCTGGTGGCCGAGCTCCCCCCTGCCGAACAGATGGCGTTGCAGTTGTTGCTGCAGGCGCATTTCACTGGCGAGTTGGCGCGCGCCGTGCCGCTGCCGCCGAAAGCCCTGGGTGCCTTGTTGTACGCGCTGCACGAACTGGGCGGGTTGGAGTTGGGTCCAGCCCTCAACGTTGCGCGCAGCTAAACAAACAACCTAAAATCCAAACACTTACGGGGCATTAGGGACTTCTACCCGATTGCCGCCGTTGGCCTTGGCGCGGTCGAGGTTGGCCTCGGCGACGTTTAAAAGCTCGTCGATCGATTCCATGTTTTGGCCCGGATAGGTGGCGATGCCAATCGACATGGTCACAGCCCCCACGGCGAGGGTATGAAACGCCCGCCCGGCCACAGCGCGTGTCAGACGATCGGCTGCGGCTTGGCCTTTGTCGTGATCGGTGTGCGGCAACAAGGCGGCGAACTTGCCGCCGTGAAAGTGCGCCAGGGTATCGGCCGCGCGCAGCTCCAGGCGCATAGCCTCGGCCAAATCGTTGAGCAAAGCATCGGCCGCGCGGTGACCAATGCGGGAGTTAGCCTGGCGCAGGTGGTCGACATCCAAGGCCGCAATCGTCATCGACAGGTTGTGGCGCCGACAACGTGCTAGCTCTCGGCGGCACTCCTCCAGGAAGTAGGTGCGGTTGGGCAGCCCCGTGAGGTCATCGAGGGTGGACAGCTCGCGGAACCGCTCCAGCGCCCCGGACAACTCTTTGGCCAATGTCAGCAGCCGGAGTTGCACCTTGACGCGCGCGACCAGCTCGTTGGGTGTAAATGGCCGCGTGAGGTAGTCGGAGACACCCTGCTCGAAGCTCAAGTTGCGAGTCCCCGGCTCGTCTTGAGAGGTGACCAAGATGACCGGCAGGCTTTCGGGATCCTTCAATTGGCGAATAGCGCGCAATAGCGAGACGCCGTCCATGTTGGGCATCACGATGTCGGAGACCACCAGGTCGACCCCTTCTTCGAGGGCCACCGGCAACGCCTCTTGACCATCCTTGGCCATCAGCACCTTCACCCCGAGGTCGGAGCCTTGCAGGATGCCAGCCAGCTGCGCACGCAGAACCTCGCTGTCGTCGACGATTAGGACGGTGGTCATCGGTTACACCGCAACGTTGCCCGGCCGGTACAGGTAGCTCACCTGCTGGAAGATGCAGATGCGGTTCCGGCCTTCGCGTTTGGCTTGGTAGAGCGCTTGATCGGCGTTGGCGAGCAGGTCGTCGGCCGAGGCCACGCTCTTGTTCGGAAAAAACGACACCCCCACGGAGACCGTGATTTGCACCTGGGTCTTGCCGTCGTTGAAGTTGTGCTGCCCTACCGACCTCCAGACGCGCTCGGCCACCTGTACGGAGCCGGCAAAATGCGTTTGCGGCAGGATGACCAAGAACTCCTCGCCGCCATAGCGCGCCACAAAATCGGTTTCGCGCACCGCCTTCATCATCACCCGGCTGAGCTCGTGCAATACGAAGTCGCCGTACAAATGCCCGTATTTGTCGTTGACGTCTTTGAAGTGGTCGAGGTCGACCATCAGCAAAGCCAACGGGTCATTGTAACGCTGCGCGCGCAAGAACTCGTCGCGCAACCTGTGTTGCAAGGCGCGATGGTTGTTCAACCCGGTGAGGTCATCGGTGACGCTCAGGCTTTCGAGCTCGCGGCGCTTGGAGTCGATTTTGTCTTGGATCGCCTTGATGCGCAGCATCGAGGCCACGCGGGCGCGAAGTTCGAGCGGGTTGTAGGGCTTGGTGAGGTAGTCGTCGGCACCGATTTTGAGCCCCATCACCTTAGAATCGATGTCGGCTTTGACGGTGACCAAGATGATAGGGATGAACGACTCGGAGGCGAACGACTTGACGATGCGACAAACCTCAAGCCCATTCATGCGTGGCATCATCACGTCGAGAATCATCAGGTCGGGAGGGTCGGCGCGCACGCGCTCAACGGCCTCCACCCCATCGGCCGCCGTTTCGATGGCGTAACCAATACCCGACAGCGACTCGACTGCGACGCCTAGAACTGACCGGTCGTCATCCACAATGAGAATTTTTGGCGGTGTTTGCACCCACGCTCCCCTTGCCGTGAGCTTTTATCTTAACTCAAAAGACTCTTTCGGCAACAGCTAATCTCTTGGCAACACAGGGCTTTTCAAGAACTTGCTCGAAACGATCGCAAAAATGATCAGAGGGATCGCGTAGGGTGCCGGGCATGGATACGCGCCGCTATAGCACCCGTGAAGTCGCCCGCTTGGTGAAGCTCCCCGAAGGGCGCATTCGCTCCATCGTCCGCGCGGGCGTCCTGGAGGCCCCCAAAGCGGCCCCGGAGTCACGTGAATTCTCCTTTGATTTCAGGGATATCTCGGTCCTGAAGCTGGTCCATTCGTTAATCCAGGCGGGTTTGCCGGCGGCTCGGGTGGAGCGAGTTTTGGCCAAAATCAAAGCCAACTTGGCCCCTGGCCAGCACCTGTCATCGCTTCGGGTCAGCGTCGACCATGGCCGGGTGATGGTGAGCAACGGTCATAGCCGTTGGGAGGCCGAAAGCGGCCAAGCGCAGCTCACCTTTGAAACAACCCCCAAGGCCGCCACCTCTGCCGAGCGTCGCTCAGCGCGCGAGACCTTGGCCGAAATCGTCCGCAAGAAGAAGCTGGGCGTGGGTCTGCTCATTCAAAAAGATGGTGAGCGGGATGCCAACGGTTGGTACAACCTGGGCCTGGAGTTGGAAGAAGACGATCCGCAAGGTGCCTACGAAGCTTACCTGCGCGCCCTGTCGTGCAATCCCGAGCACGCCGATACGATGGTAAACTTGGGTAAAATGTGCGCCGAATCGGGCGACCTGAAGCGCGCCGCCGCTTACTACCGCCAAGCCATTCGCGTGCAACCGGCGCATCCGGCAGCGCACTACAACCTGGGTGTCACGCTGCACGATCAAGGCGACCTGCAGGGCGCGCGCGCCGCCTACGAGGCAGCGTTGGTGTACGACCCGCACTTCACCCACGCCCACTATGAGTTGGCCACGGTGTTGGCCGCCATGGGCGAGCGCGATGCCGCCGACCAACACCTGAAGGTCTACGAAGGAATCGTCGCAAAACGTGAACGCTAACTCTTGACCGCTCATTTCTCTTTTGTTACTTACCGCGCTCTCGCTACGGCGCTGGCCGCAGCAAATGTTCGGGGTGGTAGTTAAGTTGGTTATAACGCCGGCCTGTCACGCCGGAGGCCGCGGGTTCGAGTCCCGTCCACCCCGCCATTCTTTCCTCAAATAAAATCAAAACCTTCCGAGACCCCACAAACTGTTTTGCCGTCAGTTTGCCGTAACAAAG
>JAKLEG010000360.1 GCA_022703175.1 Myxococcota bacterium
ACGTCGGTGAAAGAGGAAGGACGGGCCAAAACGGATGGCACGAGCCAGACGCGGGAGACTGTGATCACTTGGGACCCCGTTGAGCACCGGTTCCTGTTTACGATTACCAACCCCGAGGGGCACGAAGTCGTCGCTGTGTTCGACCGCGACTTTGGTGTGCCTATCTATGTGAGCGACCCGAATGGGGTGATCAGTCACCGCGTGCTCGATGGCTTTGGGCGTGTAACAGCACAAGCAGTTTCGGGAGGTGTGGCCACCTTCACGACGTATGCTTCTGGTGTCGACGAGAACGGCGAGAGTTCGGGTATGCGGATTTCTACTCGTAGCACCGATGGCGCTCAGGCCGTGGTGGATATCGACCGGTTCGGTAGAGAAACCACGCGGTCGTGGCTAAGCTCCGCTGGCCAGTGGAGCTACGTGAAGCGCGAATATGACAGCCGGGGACGCTTAGCCTATGTCACCGACCCGTTCAAACTGGCGGATCAATTGGCAGATGGCAGCTACTTTGGCACGGGCTACACCTACGACAACCTCAACCGCATTACGGCGGTCAGCAGGCCTACCGACAACGCTACCGAGCGGACCCACGTGGTCACAACGACTACGATGTACCACGGTTTGGCCACAACTGTTACTGACCCTAAGAGCAACGTTACTGCGAGTTTTGCCAACGCTGCTGGACAGACCATCGGTACCATTGACCCAGAGGGCGCCGTATCGAAACACGTCTACGGTGCTTTTGGAAGCCTGTGGTATACGGTCGATGCCAACAACAACATTATGCGCAGCTACGTCGATGGCTATGGTCGAAAACTCAAGCTAGATGACCCCGATCTTGGCACCGAGATCTATGCCTACAACGCGTTCGGAGAACTCCTAAAATCATCCGACAACAGCGGGCAGATAACGAACTTCGGTTACGACACGCTTGGCCGCGTTACCAGCAGGCGTGAGGCTGGCGAGTCGGTCGGCACTGTATGGGATTGGGATACCGCAGCGCATGGCATCGGCGCCCTTGCTTCGGCATCGACACCCGACGGCCAGCGGGTTGAGCAAACCTACGACGCGCTCGGGCGCTTGGCGACGCGCACGCTCAAACGCAAGACCACGGCCGGCGAAGAAAGCACACTGGCGTTTACGTCGACGTACGACTACCTGGGGCGACTGCAGACTCTTACCTACCCCAATAATGTTCGGTCGCTGAAGGTGAAGTACGGGTACGAAGGCTCGGGACTGCTGAGCAAAGTCTACGATGCTACGCAGTCAGATACCGGCTCGTTACTTTGGGTAGCTACCGGCTTCGATGCGCGGGGTCATACAACGTCGGAGAGCTTTGGTCCGTCGGCAGTTGTCATTACTGGGAGGGGCTACTATGCGCCGACCGGGAGGCTTCAAGCTGTCCAGACAGTGAAGGCAACGGGCATCGCGGCGTTGTTGCAAGACCTCGAATATAGCTATGACGCCAATGGCAACCTGCTCCACAAGAGCGACCGTACGCTCACCGGCGCCGACGCTGCGGCGATGTATCAGGCGTTTGAGTACGACGGGCTCGAGCGCTTAACCAAGGTGATCAACACCACGAGCGGCTGGTCGGCGGTGTCCACGGCGTTGTCGCTCCAGTACAATGCCATTGGCAACATCACCTACAAGTCAGATGTTGGCCATTACTATTACAACGAGCCGCAGCCGCATGCGGTTACCGACGCTGGCGATACGATGCAGCACTATGACGACAACGGCAACCTGAGCACCGCCAAGCTCACGTCTACATCGCCAGTGTCGACCCATACCTATACGCCCCAAAACAAGCTCAAGCGCATCACGCAGAACAGCGGCACCACGCTCGTGGCAGCCTACGCCTACGATGCCGACCTCAGTCGCGCATTGAAAGAGGCCCCCACGGAGGTAACCTTCTACGGCGATGGTTTGTACGAGTTGCATCACGACTACGCTGGCGAGGGCACGTGGGCCGTGGCTTACGTGTCGATTGGCGGGCGCAACGTGGCGGCCATCAAGCAAACGTCGGCTGAGGTGAAGCCGATGTATCTGCACGACGATCACTTGGGCTCAGCGAGCCTGGTGACCGATGCCAATGGCGCAGTGGTCGACGACCGCCGCTTCGATGCCTTTGGCAAGGTGCTAAAAGGCAACATGTCATCAACGGTGCGCAGCGGTTTCACCGGCCACGAGCACGAACAAGATATCGGGCTCATCAACATGCAAGGGCGCATGTACGACCCGCGCCTGGGTCGGTTCACATCAGCGGACCCGTACGTGCAGAACCCGTGGTTCAGCCAAAGCCACAACCGCTACGCGTATGTGTTCAACAACCCGATGAGGTTTGTGGATCCGACGGGTTTTGCTGCGGCCACGGAAGAAGCTGATTCCTGTACGGATCTAGGGGCCGCCGCTTTGGAGGCCCTGGAGTCAGCGCCCACGGCGATTCACGACGAAGAAGAGCGCTGGAGTTGGACCACCACAACCTCATGCGGGGCGACAACAGTCTCGGTCGAACCCGTCGAGATGGCCAAAGACGGCCCTGTCAATGAGGAGGTGACTGCAACGATTGGTGGGATGTCTGGCCACAAGGATGTCGCCGGATCTATGACGAGTGCGATGCTCGGAGGCGCCTGGAGCGCCATCGCCAGCAACTCGGCGGTAGCGTGGGGTGCGAACGCTATCTACGGAACGATTGTAGGTGCAACGGGCGTCGCACCAACCGGCCCGACACCGGGATTTGAGAAGGCGTTCATCGCGGGCCGGCTTACAGGCGCGGTGATGGGATTGTACGCCGACGCAATGCTGTACTCGGCGGGCGCTGGTTTGTTCTTGGGTGGCGGTGGGGCGGAGGCGCTATCTGGGGGGACTTTGTCATGGGCGGCGCTGCCCGCTATGGCGGCTGGGGCCACGATTCAGGCTGGGGCGGGTCTGGCTGGTGCGCTGCATGTCGGTGAGGTTTCCAAGGCGCTGAATAGCTTGATGAGTGGGGAGGTCAAGGGTTCAGGACCGGGGAGAATGCAGCAGGAAGTGGAACGTGGGCGTGCTCCGAAAGGCGTGGACAGGGTCGACAAGGGGCGTGGCCCGTACGAAAAGGACCACGTTCACTTCGGGAAAGGGGAACGCAGCTCAGCGTTGAACAAGGACGGAACATGGAAGCACAACCCACAGGCATTGACCGGCGCGATACGAGAATGGTTGACGAAACATGGATGGATGTTGCCCGATGAATGACATTAATGGACGATTTGACAGGTGGGTTGAAGCAGCACTTCGGACACTCGAGCCGGGGACATCTGTCGATATGCATTTGGATGAACTCATCGAGGGTGAGATAGTGCCTGCGCAGACCCTTGATCTAGGTATTTCATTGCTGGGTCGTGTGCGATTGAACAGTTCTGGCCGAATTCTGGGCAAGGTTGCAATGTTGATGGTTCCGCTCAGGTGCTCCAGGAGCATGGATTGTGACGCACCGACATGGGAGTCGCTTTCAACTCAACTAAGCTCCACACCACCATCGATCTATCTAATGGACGCGGCGAGCTTTCTGATGCCGGACCCGGCCGTTCGCTTCATTGTTCCGCTAGTGGGACCTCGCAACGCAGTGCCAGACACTGCAATATACTACCAGTGTTGGAGGAACCCAGATGACGACGACGACGAAGGGTGGGCTCGTGACGTGCGTGTTGTGCTATTGAGCCATCTCTGGGAACAGGGCTCGTCCACCACCAACCCCCACAAGCTCTGACGCCTTGGCTTTTCGCATGGCCAACCCCGTAAGCCCCCATCCTCGTAGGAGCTGGGGTCCGACCCTGATGAATCCCCACGAATTTTGCCACGCGAGCCATCTCTGAAACGTTGATTTGTCAGGGTTCTCAGCGCCTAAGGGATCGGAGACGCGCCAGGAATCTGCTTTGTTGGCGTTGCGACACCCCAACAAGGAGGTTCCTGTGCGCGCCAAGGCTCTTCTACACCAGTCGCTCGATGCTTGTCTCGCGTCTGTCCATGCCGCCCGTGTCAAATGTGTCTTTGATGTCGTTGCAGCCCTTCTCCACGGAGGGGTTCTGACTGCCGTCGGACGGGGCAGAAGCGTCGGCGGGCGTGTTTCCCAGAAACATACGATCAAACAGGTTGATCGCCTGCTCGGGAATTGGTGCCTGCACGCGGAGGTGCATGTCTTCTGTGCTGCGATCTCGGGCGTATTGCTGGAGCGCGTTCGGCACCCACTGATCTGCATCGACCTGGAACTATACCACCAGCCTACCACCCCGGCTCCCGTCAGCTAGTGGTCATAGGCTCGCCGTCGTGACCTTTCGGTGCTCCGTCGCCGCGCAGACTGACCTCAGCCCCACTGGGAGCAGCACCAACTGGCCCAAACCGCGTTCAGAATGAGCATCGCTTGCGTTGTTGAGGTCCAAGGCACCGCCGTTCAACTGCGACCGACAGACCTCGACGCGACGCCACCTGGTGCGGTCAATGATGGTGCGAGTTGGTAGGGGACAATGATGAGTCCAGCTAACTAGGCACTGATGCCACCGCTTCCCGAGTGACCTGTGCCTGCTGCGCGATGGCGGCCATGCGCGCTCGCATCAAGCGCACCTCCGACAACACCGGCCTAAACGCCAATGGCGGAAACCTGATGTCGAGCTGGCCGGCCAAGTAGGCGTCAGAAGCCTCTCGAAAGGCGCGTTGATGCGACCAATACCGTTCGATGTACTTCTCGGTCTCGCCATTGTCGACCGCGGTCCAGCAGAGGAGGCTGTTGCGGCCTTCAAGCCATGCGGGCAATTCCAGATTGAACGATTGGTCTATAGGCGTTTCCATAATGCCCTGGACGCCCAATACAGGCGCACCTTTGCGGGCTTCATGCGCTTCTTTCGTGACCTCTTTGCACAGCTGCACCACCTGCGTGCGATAGTAGGCCGCAGAGAGCTCGGCCCAGGGCGGCAGCGGCTCGACGCGCACCGTGTGCGTCGTCTTGAACTGCGTCAAATCGAGCTTGGGTTCGTGTTTCTGTTTGTGCGCCTTCTTTTGCTTTTGACTCTTCTTCTTCGCAAGTTTCGCTGCCTTGGCTTCCTTGCGCGCTTCTCGGCGCTTCTCGATGAATTTGAGATGAGCCTTGGCGATGGCGGCGTCGGTGCCGTTGAACCAAGTGCCGGTCAACGGCTTTGGGTTGCGACCCACGAACTGCTTGGCCACATGCACGCCAGGCCATTCTTCTGGCCTGCGCACCAGACCCTCTTTCACACCCTGACTCAAGATGTACTTGAAACAGGAGATCTGGCTTGCGGCTGATGGCAGCGCCGCGCAGACATACTGACCCCACATGGCCTCACGCCAGTCGATGTTGCGACCGTGCCGTCGCGAGATTTCGCGTTTGACGAAGGCAATGAAATCCACCACCTCGTCAGGCGGCCCCTGCATTAGCAAGTGTGCGTGATTGCTCAGGAACGCATAGGCATACAGCCGAACGTGGGGGCACAGGAGTTGAGCCCTGCCGATGACGCCAGCGATAATTTCGTTGAGCTTGCGAGTGGGGGTGAGCAGACAGCGGCCTTGAAAGGTGCGGGTGATGACGTGGTAGGGGGTGTCGGGCTCGATGTAGCGCGCGTGGTGTTTGCCGCTGAAGATGGACTCGGCAAAGACCGGCATGTGCTTGCGCGCATCTGCGAGGCTCGGCACCAAGCCCAGGTGGTCAATTTTATCGTACTGCATGCCGGCAGCGGAGCAAGTAGCTTGCCAAGATGCAGTTTCCCGGAATCACTCAAGAAACGCTAATCGGCCGTGTCGCAAAATGCACAGGTTGTTCCAAAATGCGACACGTTGTGTCTCAAACGCGCGTGGCCGGAAGAGTGTGATAGGGTTGGTGGTCGATCTGCTCCTCCTTGGGCGGCACCACCTCATCGTGGTCCAATACGACTACGGGACCGTTCGTTCCCTTATTGAGCGGTTCTGTGCAGAGTGCAGCGGCGCGACATGGCGTGATGTCGCGGTTAAGAAACCAGCAGACTTGATCGGTCGTCCCTCGGCGCGAGCGCCGGGGTTCTGCAAGAGGCTGCATATCGCAGGTTGATCTGAATAGCTGGCCGCGCAACACGCACCTTCGGCTTGCGCCAACGGGGT
>JAKLEG010000361.1 GCA_022703175.1 Myxococcota bacterium
CGGCGTTCCGGGTCGTCGACGAACTTGCGCAGCGCCAAGTAGCCGGCAAAGGCAAACAGCATGATGGCGGCGGTGGTGAGGCGCGGGTCCCAATCCCACCAGACCCCCCAGGTGGGGCGGGCCCAGATGCTCCCCAAGACAATGAGCAGGGCACCAAAAAAAACGCCCACCTCGGCACTTGCTTCGGCCACGGCGTCGGCACGGGCGCTGCTCTTCATTAGGTAGACGAGACTGGCGACAAACGTCACGGTCACGGCTAGGAGTGCGGCCCAGGCAGCCGGCACGTGCACGTACATGATGCGATAGACATCGCCCATGTCGCGGTCGGCAGGCGCCACGGTAAGTCCGAGCACGCCGCCGGCGATGAGGCCAACGGCGGCCAAAAGCGGTAGACCCAGGTCGATGAGACGACGCATGGTGACTATTCCTCCACCACCCGTCCAAACAGGACGAGGCATAAAAACCAATAGATGACATTGAAGGCGACCAAGAGCGTGATCCAGGCGGACAGCTGCCCCATCGGATCTCCCTGCAGCACGAGCTGCGTGGCTTTGACAGCGCCCACCAAGGCTGGCACCAGAATAGGGAACAGCAACAAGGGCAAAAGCACGTCGCGGGCGCGGGCTTGGTTGGCAATCGCGGCGTAGAGGGTGCCTGGGGCGCTGATGGCGCCACAGCCTAGCAGTAGCACCAAGAGCGCCCAACCAACGCCGGCATCGAGCTTGGCACCATACAGGGCAATCGCCACCGGAATCAGCAACACGCCTAAACCAAACAGGACCAAGAAATTGGCGATGGCTTTGCCCAAGAAGATGGCACGCGGGTCCACAGGAATCAGGCGCAGGCCTTCGAGAGCGCCGTTTTCATTCTCGATCCGGAACGACTCGCCGAGCGACAAGACGCTCGCTAGCATGATGGCGAGCCACAAGTAACCGCTGGCGTTGCGCGCCAGAATGGTGGTGTCGGGGCCCACCGCAAACGAGAACAACAGCAAGGTCATGACGGCAAAAAAGAGCGTGGCGTTGATGCGTGCCCGGCCGCGCCACTCGATGAGCAAGTCCTTGCGAATCACGTTGAACACGGCAACTGGCAGCGAGACACCGCGTGGCTCAGCAGTGGCGGCTAGCGGCGTCATGCGTCGCTCCCAAGCGGCGTCGTGGCGTTGAGCGGCATAAGCGGTTCAGCACGGCCTGCGACCAGGTGCAAGTGCAAATCGCACAGCGCTCGCCCGCGCTCGACGTCGTGCGTGGACATCACCAGCGTGGCGCCGCGACTCTTGAGCTCGCGGGTTACCTCTTCGACGAGGGTGACCCCGTCTGGATCCAGCTGCGTGAAGGGTTCGTCCAAGAGAATCAGTTCGGGGTGCTGCAAGAGCACGCGGGCCAACGACAAACGGCGGCGCATGCCTGCAGAGAAGGTGCGCGCCGGGCTATCGGCGCGAGAGCTTAACCCCACGCGTTCGAGCATCTGAGGAATGGCTTTGGCGTCCACGCTGCGGTCAAAGCGGGCGAGCAACTGCAGCGCCTCGGCGGCCGTCATATCTTCGTAAAGGTGGCTCTTGTGGGTGACCAGCCCGACTTTGCGACGCACCGTTTCCAAATCGGTTTTTGGCGAGAGTCCGAAAATCTCAAGCGAGCCACGGGTGGGAGAGAGCGCCGTGGCCAGGATGCGCAAAAGCGTGGTTTTGCCGGCGCCGTTGGGACCTGTGAGCAGAATGGAGTGGCCGCTGGGGAGCTCGGCCGACATGCGTACCAGGGCCCAGTGAAGGCCGTAGCGACGCGAAACCTGGGTAAGACGAGCAGCAATCATGGTTTGGCCAACGCGTGAATTCCTAGAGACTGTTACAAATTAGTAACGCCAGGCGAGGCTGTCACCCTCCAGTAACGATCTTTTTTGTTGTGTGATTCAAGCAGGTTCGGCCCGTTTTAGAGCCGACCCAGGGGGCGCGGTGTGGGTGTTCTTCCCACGGAGGCGCGGCTGGGCCTACCTACCGGCTTGTCGGCAGTGAGGTCAAGCGGCCGGGGCCCAAAACACCACAACCGGAACCAGACGTAAGCCTGGCCCCGGTTGTAGGCGGTCTTAATGTATTCCGGGCGCCTACTCACATGCGGCAGCGTAGACGTGACCCAACAGTTCATGGCCAGTGTCGGGTACCACGGCGGTACCGACGAGCACCGTCACCTTAATGCGCAGTGCCAGCGCATCGAGCTTACTCAGACAATCGGTGTTGTCGCTGTCCACGTCGGCGATGCAGCGAGTGGTCTCTTGGGCCGCGCGCCTTCTAGGCAGTAGGTGTCAGGCGGTGTGGTGTCGTCGCAACCCCAGTCGATGCTGTCGCAGTCGCTGAGCGCTTCGTCTCTCAACGCTGGGCACACAGTGGCCGCCTTGATTCGATAGGTCGCGGAATGTGGGCGCGATCACAAGGGTGCGACGGCGCTGTTGTCTCCTCATTTGTTAGGCTAGCCTTGGCTGCACATTGACGTAGGCCTCTCAAGGAGAAGTCGATGCCCCGACATCCGTTGCCTGGCGCCATCGTGTGTGCCCTCTTCACGTCGAGTCTCGCGGGTCGGGCGCAAGCGCAGACGATCACGGTGGTGTTAGACGATACGGTGATAGCTCCCAAAACGAGCGTGGGCATCGGCGTGAACGGCGGCGGCAATTGGTACTCCCTGGTGGGGGCCAACCTTGTGGATGATGCCTGTTTCGAAGGCCCAGCGAACGCCAACGGCGTGTCCTCGCGGGGTTGGCCTTGGGCCTTCTCGGGCGGTAGTGCAACCCCTAGCCTGGATAACTCGACCTCTGCGTCCGGCAAACAGAGTCAAAAGGTGGTGGTGACGGCGGCTCCGGTGACGATGCAACAGGGGCGCGTGGATCTGCCGCAGGCGCCGCTGGTGATGCAAGCCACGCCTGACCGCCGTTATGAAATCAAGGCCCACATCAAAGCGCAAACCGCTGGTGCGCAAGTAAAGCTCGGGATCTTGGCGGGCGGCTGGTCGGCCACCTTGGGGCCTACCATCGCGGTGGGCACCGATTGGCAGGAGGTTCGCTGGAGTTACACGCCTACGGCGACCACGGGGCTCATTGGTTTTGCGGTGCAGTTCCTGACCACGACCACCTATTGGGTGGATGATTTTGTTGCCTACGACGCCAACGACTTCGACCCCGACACTGGGCTTTCGGCCATCTACGTGAGCCGACTGAAGGAGCTTAAGCCTGCGACGTTGCGCCTGGGGGGGCTCGGCGTAAATGGCATTCCTCTTGAGGATTATCTGTTCCGTCCGTATCCCCTAAGCTACGGCCCGCCGCCGCTGTCGCCTGAGATGGATCTGAACACCTTTCTGATGCTCTGCAAGGTGGTGGGGGCCAATCCCTTCATTACGGTGCCGCCAGCGTTCTCGGACGCGGTCCATGCGGCCGAGGGGGCGCTCAGCGAGGACATCGTCGACGATGGCTACGTCGACCATGGCAACTTGGTGGATTACTTGGGGGGTGAGGCTGGCTCAACGTACGGGGCACGACGTGAGGCCGCTGGCTTTGCGCGTTGGGATCTCCAATTCGAGGTGATCTACCTGGAGCTGGGTAACGAGCTATGGGGCACGCCCGACAACGTTTGGGACATGGACCTGGATGACGTCGATAGCCTCTTGGTTCAGCAGCAACGCTTCGTGCGCTACAACACGCAGCGCATGACCGAGATGAAGGGCCGGCCCGGTTGGCGCAGCAATATGAAAGTCGGCTTTTGCGGCCGCGATCCGAATGTCTGGATCGGTGAATGGCCTGGGTCGTACAACGTCACGGTGGTGCCGCCGCTTGCGCAGCTGACTGATTTTTCCACCATCGGCATGTACTACGGCCCAACCGCCACGGGCAGTGACGATGCCTTGTACGGTGATCTGTTCGCACACGCGCAGTGGTTTGAGCGCGAAACCCAAACCATGAAAGCGGCATTCTACACTGCGGCCGGCGAGCGTGATTTGGAAACCACCGTGTACGAAGGTGCCGCGGTGTGGGGGCCGTACGCCGCCTACCTGGACCCGGCCACCTATACCAAAGAGGTGAGCCTAGGTGCTGCAGTGTCGCTTTTGGATAGCTTTGCGGCCGGCAATCGGGCCGGCATCACCGTGAATAATTTGTTTCATTTCAACGGCGGTGTCTGGGCCACGCTTACGGCGTACCCGGAGAGCTACCGCAAACCGATCTACTTTGCGATGCAGTTGTTTACTCACGACCTGCATGGCGACCTGATCACCTGCAGCACTACGAACAATCCCAGCTACAATGCCAGCAGTGAGACCGACGTGCCGGTGTTGGGTTGCTATGCGTACAAAGAAGACGCCCGCTATCAGGTGTTGCTCATCAACCGTCATCGAACGCTCGCGCAGCAGGTGCACATTGAGACGCCCCTGGCGATGACGGAACTTGTGAAGCTCACGGGTGTCGATATCAACGCCAACAACGAGAACGGTGAAACGGTCGCGCTGGTGCGCGAACCTCTGGGGACGGCGATGAACTCAGACTATGCCGTCAGTGTGCCACCGTTTTCTGCCTATGTGTTGATTGGTTACGTGGGGTCACCTGACGGTGGCGGAGACGGCCAAGCTGACAGCGGTGCGGCTGCGGGCGACGGCGCCGCGCCTGCCGGAGATCAAGGACTTGCGGTGGGGGAGGGCTCGCTGGCTCTCAGCCGTACCCAGACATGGGTCGGGACGGGATGCGCGTGTGCCGGTGAGACAAGCGCGAATGGCTGGCTCTGTGGTTGGGCGTGGCTGTTGCTTGGACTGGCTCGGTGCAGACGCGCGGTTATGTGCCCCAGGTTGTGAACTTGGCAGATCACGGTGCATTTGTTACGACCAAGCGTCTAGCGACACAGGGGGCGAGCCATGCAGGGTGGTAGCGGCTGTGTAGAACGGACCGAAGAAACCAGGGCCTGGCAGGCCACGCATTTTCGTCACTACGCCGAGCTCGCCAACCAGCAGAACATGCTGGAAGACACCATCCGTACTGCCGCGTATCACACCGCGATTACGCGGAATTCAGCCGATTTTACCGGCCGGGTTGTGCTGGATGTCGGCGCAGGCTCCGGTATTTTGTCGCTGTTTGCAGCTCAGGCCGGTGCTGCGCGAGTGTACGCAGTCGAGGCCACATCGATGGCGCACCATGCTCGCGCGCTGATGGCCGCGAACGGACTGTCCGAGCGTGTCATCGTTCTTCAGGGGGCGCTCGCGGAGATCACTCTCCCTGAATCGGTGGATCTGATCATTTCGGAACCGTTGGGCGTGCTGCTTGTGCACGAGCGGATGTTGGAAGTGTTCGTGGCGGCGCGTGAGCGTTGGCTCAAGCCGAATGGTCATATGGTGCCGCAAGCTGCGGTGTTGAGTGTGGCGCCATTTGAAGACCACTACCTGCACACGAGCATTTTGAATTGGGCGCAGTTTTGGGAACAGTCCAATTTTTTTGGCTGCAACCTGACGAGTTTGGCCGCGACGGCACGCACCGATGCGCTATCGATGCCAATGGTCGGCCCGATGAAGGCGAGCACGCTGAGAGCCGGGCCGGCAAGCTTGTCGGTGGACTTTATGCATATGACCAGCCGCGACTTATTGCACCTAAGCTGGCCGTTTGCCTTTACTGTTACGGCGGCAAGCGAGCTGCATGGTTTGGCCCTTTGGTTCGACGCCGATTTGAGTGGCTCGCAACATCAAGAGTGGCTCAAAACCGGTCCCGAGGCCGCCAAGACACACTGGTATCAAACGCGCGTCTTGTTCCCGACGCCCGTCACCGCGGCCGCAGGGGATGATATTATTGGTCACATCACGCTGTTGGCCAACCCCAATTGTAGCTACGACATACGGGTCGAAGCGCGGCATCGCCCGAGCCACCCGCACAGCGACGCATCGTGGCAGCTCGACGCCACCTACGCGTTGGAACGCCATCGGTATTGGTGGAACGGCTAGGGCTTCAGAACCTAACGCTTGTTGGCGTCGTAACCACGCTGCGAGGCCTCGTGCATGGCCCGTTGTGCGGCTTCACGCTGGGCCTCAACTTCGCGGCGGGTGCGACAGTAGCGTTTGGGGATGTTGCTGCCGGTGACCCGGAGGGTCTCACAAATGAGGTCGTCAC
>JAKLEG010000362.1 GCA_022703175.1 Myxococcota bacterium
AACCGCTACGACCCGGCTTGAACCCACCACCGCCACCACCACCGAGTCAGCGTGCCTCACCACCTCGTCGAGGTTCCAATTGGCCAACACCGACGCATGGGCGGCGGTTGCCAAGGACAACGACCCGGCCACTAAGAATCCCCAGCTCCTCATGCTGTAACCTTCGCCCGCCCGCCGTCGTCCTGCAAGCACCACAAACCCGAACGGCAAATGGTTGGCGCGATAAACGGGTCCTAAAACTGGTGTTGCAACTTGGTCGTTTCACCAGCTTCAATGAGGATCGGCACGGCGTAGTTTCGATTACTTCCTGCCGCAACCAGCTGAACCAAATGCCGCCCGGGTTTGATGCGCTGACGGTACAATGGCGTCGAACCGATCACGCGGCCGTCCAACCACACTTGCGACCACGGTTCACTGTCGACGCTTAAATAGCCCGGGTCGACCAAATCAGCGGCACAATCGTCCGTTAGCGTCGCTCTTGAACCCACTTGTGACACGGTGGCAAGGCCAGGTGCATCAGCGACAAAGCGTCCGAATACCTTGGTAATCCGGCCAGATTCGATCACCACCTGTTGACGCGTCGAGATCCCTACCTGCTCGTTCGAAAAATCCACCTGATGCACCCCGGGCAACAGGCGCTCCCGAAACACCGGCGTCGAACTGGGCCGTTCGCCGTCAATCACCACCCGCGTCCATGGCCGCGTGTCCATCGACAACAATCCGGGCACCACACCATCCTCATCGCAACGCGGCATCTCCTCTGGCGAGAGCGCGAGCTGCATCACAGAAAACTGGCCCACCAGATTCGCCATGGGAAGCAACGAGGCGTTCGCGTAGACCATCGAAAGGCTGCCCCACAGAGCCGTCAGGAACAGAGCAACACATAAGAGATCCCGTCCAAGGTGAAAGGGTCGTCGTAGGGGCATGGGTTTAGGGTAACAAACGGCCGCGTCTACGCCACGGATAGTTGTTGTGCTGCACACCAAACCAGCAAGGCCTGTCAAGACAATGCCATGGCTACGGGTGCACCCCACGACGATCGGATAGTTCCGACTACGGTTGGGAAGTCGGTCGAACCTCCATTCTCCGCGTTGTCGAGAGCGTCGCTGTGGAGGCCGAAGAATACGTGGACCTTCGGTTACAGGAGAGCCGGAAAAATTTTGAAGCTTCGCTGGCGGCACGTCCAGGTTGCGACCAACTCCTCGTCGAGCTCGACGGCTGTGAGATTCGCACAGGCGTGCTCAAGCCGAAGCCGGGGCAACATGGCATCCGAGGACGATCAACCCGATGCTGGCGCTCCGAGTGATGCGAGCCAATGGCTGGTGGGAGGATTTCTGCATCAGTCGCAAGAAGACGCGTGCCGCGTGAACCACCGATCACTTTGGATCACACCCATCATCCTGGGGAGCGGCGTCAGCCGACTTCGCACAGCGCCACGGATGCTGCACCACAAAGGGTGCCCCAAAGAGCGCCTGCACCACGTTGGGCAAGCAACCGCCTGCCAAGAAGCTGTTGACGTGACCGAGAAGCTTCTGGACCTCCTCGTGGGTCAGCCAAGGCACCGTAAGATACTCGCGGATTTCCGACTCCGAAAACCCAAGACGCCGCGCCTCGGCGACGGCCACCGCGTAGGCCTCGACCTCAGTGGGGCGGTCAACATACTCAAACCGCTCATCCCACAAGTCGAACCCTTGGCCGAGTTGCCGGAGGTGTGTCAATTCGTGAAGCAAATCCAGATACAGGTCCAATTCGCGGCCAGCTACATAGTACTGCTCAGACAGTATGATGCGTTGGTTCTCAACATCGACAAACGCGAAACCCTCAGGACCGCAAATCAACACCCGGGCACGAGCAACCAGACGCAGCCGATCGGACTCTTCTGATTCGATCTGCATCAGTGCCGGGCTCTCCAGAAGCCCAGGCATAAGCTGCGACAAGGCATACTCACCCGGTGGGAGTGAGCGAACTACGCGGACAATCGTCGGCCAAGCGGTCATCGGACCTCCCACATCGTGTCTGCTAGCTCAAGAGCCCAATGCCGAGGGTAAGGGTGCAAAAGGCCCCGCCGAACAAAAACATGTGCACCTTTTCACCCTGCTGTCGGCTCTAAACGCGGCACCGGTCGAGTTGCACTCCGGTTCTTGGTAATGATGTACGGAAACAGACGAAGGAAAACTGATGAACGCCGCCACCGAAAAGCTGCTTGTGTCATCGGCCCCGATTACCGCCATCGACCAGCGTTACTCCGGTCTGGCAGAATCGTCGTGTTGTCTGTCGTGTGGGGGCGCTGCCGATCGCGCGTTAGCTCAGCCTGGTGAGATCGCCGTCGATATCGGCAGCGGCCGAGGGCAAGACGTAATACGGCTGGCCGAGAGCGTGGGGCCAAATGGACGCGTCTACGGGCTTGATGCCTCCCAAGGCATGCTCGACAAAGCACGACGTACGGCCGAGAAGCTTGGCGTTGCCAACGTGGAGTTCCGACGCTGTGAACTCGAAAGGCTCGACCTACCCGACGCCACGGCCGATCTTGTGATCTCTAACTGCACCCTGAACCACGCCACCGACAAAGATGCTGCGTGGAATGAGATCTATCGGATCATCAAACCCGGCGGGCGCTTCGTGGTGAGCGACATCTATGCGCTTACTGAAGTTCCGGCCGAGTACCGAACCAATCCCGAAGCTGTGGCCGAATGCTGGGCGGGCGCGATTGAGCGCGGCCCCTACCTTGAAACCTTGAATCGCTGCGGTTTCGCCGATATCCAGATCCTCGAAGAGAGCGCCCCTTATAAGAAAGGCGCGATCAACGTCGCGAGTTTCACCGTGGCCGCCAAGAAGCCCGGTGTCTGTTGTTGTTGCGGTTAGCACCGCCCCATCCAAGAAACCATTTTAGGAGAGTTCCATGAAGACATTAACCCCCAACAAGCGCCCCACCCCCAACGCCAAGGTAGCCAAGGCTCCCGCAAAGATGCCGGCCAAGATCACCAAACGCCGCGAGGCCCAATGCTGTGCCAAGACATCGCGCACCGCCGTGGGTTGCCACGACTGAGGCAGCCATGCCGTTTGTGCCGTCCCGCCACAACGTTATCGCCAGGCTGCCAGACTCCAGCGACCACGTGATTGCGAACCCGCTGTCGGGGAGCGCCGATCTGCTGGACGCTGAAGAGGCCGCCGCGCTCATCGCCGGAAAACCTGCGGATGAGCAGACTGCCGTCGCCCGAGGATACCTCGTCGACTCGGCCGAAGAGGCCCAACGGTATCGCGCGGCTTACCTCGATTTTGTCGAGGCGCGCGACCAGGACGAAATCCAGATCTTCTTTGCCCCAACCTACGCCTGCAATTTCGCATGCAGTTACTGCTATCAATCAGAGTACGCGCCAACGCCCAGGACCGACACGGTTGATGTCATCGCGGCCTTCTTTCGCTACGTAGACACGACGTTTCGTGACCGCAAGAAGTACCTGACCCTGTTTGGCGGCGAGCCCCTTTTGCCCCATGAGAACCATCGCGCCACCCTCCAAGCGCTGATTGCGGGCGCGGCAGCGCGCAACTTGGATGTTGCAGTGGTGACGAACGGCTACCATCTGGCGGACTATCTTGATCTACTCGGTCAAGCCCACCTTCGCGAAATCCAGGTAACCCTAGATGGCATAGGCGCGGTGCACGATGGTCGCCGGCCGCTTCACGGCGGCGGTGCCACCTTTGAACGCGTGGTGCAGGGTATCGACCAAGCGTTGGCCCGCGATATTCCGATCAACTTGCGCATGGTGGTCGATCGCGAAAACCTGCCCGGATTGGTCGACTTGGCTCACTTCGCAAGCGCCCGCGGCTGGACAAAGCACCCGCGCTTCAAAACCCAGGTGGGGCGCAACTACGAGCTACACTACTGCCAAGTAACACAGAACCGATTGTACTCCCGATTGGGCCTCGCCGAAGCGTTCGCGGCGTTAGCAACCGCCCACCCCGAGGTGCTCGACTTGCATCGACCAAGCTACGGCCTAGCTAAAACCCTCGTAGAAACAGGCACCTTGCCAGAACCCGTCTTCGATGCCTGCCCCGGCACAAAAACCGAGTGGGCCTTTGATGCCACAGGGCGGATCTATGCGTGCACCGCCACCGTGGGGAAGCCGGGCGAGGCATTGGGCACGTTCTATCCCAACGTTCAGTTGGATGAACAACAGGTTGCTCATTGGCAGGACCGCGACGTGCTTGCGATCCCCGAATGCAAGGGTTGCTCGATGCAACTCGCTTGCGGCGGCGGCTGCGCCTCGTTAGCCAAAAACCAAACGGGGCGTTTGCATGCGCCTGATTGCCGGCCTGTACAAGAGCTGCTTGGGTTGGGAATGTCGCTCTACCGCCCAGCACTCAACCCGAAACCAGCCCACGACGCTCCCGGTTGCGATTGCACCGCCACCAGCTGCGACTAACGACGGTCGTCCCCTTTTTAGGCGGCAGCAACCTTCTCCAGCCGCGCCTTGAGTGCCTTGGCGGCGTTACAATCCGCACACGGCTCGCCCTTGGGGCTCTTGTTCTTGCAGGTGGCAAGGCAGTGACTCAACGACTGCAACAGGAGTTGTAACTCGACGGGTGTCAGCTCGACCGTCAGGTTCTTGGTCTTCACGAAACTCTCCTTGGGGATGAACAACGTTGCCACGGTCGTACCTCGTTCTAGCGACCGGCTCAACGTGGTTGTCGCTAACCCCGCCCAAAGACCGAGAAGGAACGTTCCGAATTGCGCACCTTTCCTGGTCGAGTTGGCTCTTAAGGAATAACGAAATGCCGGGCCACGCCATAAGGCCGGGCCGAAGACCCGAGGAGACACCTGTGAGCGACAAAATCACCTATATCGACACGGCCGCTTATGAACGCGAAGTTTTGTCTAGCCCGAAGCCGGTCGTGGTCGACTTCTACTCAAATGAATGTCCGCCGTGCGAAGCGTTGGCCGCGAAGTTCGAGCCGCTCGCGGATCTCTACGGCGAAGATATCAAGTTCGTAAAGATTTTTAGACAGGAGAATCGGGAGATTGCCGAAAAGCTGGGCGTACGTTCGTCCCCAACCTTGATCTTCTATCGAGACGGCGAACGGGTCGGCGAGATGCTCACCGGCGGTGTCAAACGTGCCGCGATCGAGAAAAACCTCAAGGCCTTGGTGTCACCGGGCCGAGCGGCTGAAATCGCCGCGCGGGCGGCCCCTGCCAAGACGCAGTGCGATGTATTGATTGTCGGCGCGGGCCCCGCAGGGCTCACGGCCGGCATCTACACCGCACAGGCCAAGCTCAACACAATTGTCGTCGACAGAGCCCTCGCCGGTGGCAACCTTGCCATCACCCATCGCGTCTCAAATTTCCCGGGCTTCATCGAACCGCAACCTGGCTACCAACTCGCGCACGCGATGAGCGAGCAGGCCAAGACGGCAGGCGTCATGTTCCGTCAGGCCGTGGACCTGACGAGCGTCAACTTGGACGCCAAGAGCGTGACCATCGACGGCATCGAGACCATTCGTGCGAAAAAGGTCATCTTCGCCACCGGCTCATCCCCGCGCCAAATCGGCGTCAAAGGCGAAACCGAGTACCGTGGCCACGGCGTCTCGTACTGCGCCACCTGCGATGCCAAGTACTACGAAGGCAAGCATGTGGTGGTAATTGGTGGCGGCAACACGGCCATTGGCGAATCGCTGTTTATCGCCAAGTTCGCTTCGAAAATCACCGTGGTACACCAGTTCGACAAGCTCCAGGCCAACCGCGAATTCCAAGAGCAAGCGCATGCCAACCCAAAAATCGAATTCGTGCTCAGCCATGAACCGCGAGAGTTCCTGGCCAACGACGGGTCGGTAAACGGTGTGGTGGTTGAGGACCTCAAGACCCACCAGAGCCGCACGATAGCCTGCGACGGCGTGTTCGTGTTCGCGGGCATGCAGCCCAACCTCGACGGCGTGGCGTCACTTTTTGAGGTAGACAACTTCGGCTACGTCAAAGTGGACCCTGAGATGCACACCAACATGCGCGATGTTTTTGCTGCGGGCGATGTGCGCAGCAAACAATACCGGCAAATGACGACCGCCGTCGCTGATGGCACCATCGCGGCCATGGTCATCGCCAAAGAACTGGGCGCGTAACAAGTTC
>JAKLEG010000363.1 GCA_022703175.1 Myxococcota bacterium
CGTCACGGGCAACTCGCTGGCTTGATAACGCACACCAACGGTGTGGAGCATCACCCGGTCGACGTCGGAGCCTGCCACCTTGTCGTTGCCTTGCTCCAGCCGCGGATCCAGGAGCGCAAAACGATAGCCAGGATAAAACCCTGTGGTTGGCACCTGCACCGACAGTTGCACATGACCGCCCATCGCATAGGCCGGCTCGCTGCTGCTAATCGACACCGCCTGAGTACGCGCTCCCAACAGCTGGCCTTGCAGAATGAACGCCGAGAAGCGCGCCGTCACGTCGAGGCCTGCGCCAAACACGCGGTCACGGTAGCGGTTGGGTTCTAGGCCATAAGAGAGCTCGTTGTAGAAGCCCGAAAGGCCCACCAAGAGATCGTCGGTGCCCAGCGTAGCGGGACCTTCTTCGTCCGTTAGCGCTGCTTGGTCACTGGCCCGCACAAAGAGACGACCGTAGGCCGCGGGTAAATCGTTGTCATTCAATGCGTGGTCAGAGCCATTGCCATTGGTCACCGCCAACGCGTAGCCGAGCTTCACCCCTCCAAATGCCGCAAGCTCGTCCGCCCCCAACATCACCCCCAGCTGTCGCCCAGGTGCAAAGCCCCCAACATCCGCCTGACCAAACAGATCGCCGTGCGGCCCTTCGTTGCGAGCCACGCCACGCGACTCTAACGCCCGATGCACAAAAAACTGCGCCTCGGTGGGCGTCAGCGCCTCAACGTCGAACGGCGGCTTGAACCGACCGACATAGACGTTGAGCGCCTTGGCAAACGTGTAGCGCAGGTAGGCATCCTTCAAGCCTGTACCGAGCTCACCCGACGTGTCTTCGGCGTCGGCGTAGCTGACCACGGCGCCGTCAAAACCTAGGCGCACGTAAAGATTGTCGTGGTAAGTGGCGCGCAGATTCAATCGGGCATCCCCCAACGCAAAACCGTCATTGCGACCGACGCCTGGTGAGGAGTCGCGCTTGGTGCTGGCGGGCATTTTGATCCCCAAGAATCGGTCGGGCCAAAGGGACGCGGCTTCCACTCGCAAGTAGCCATCGAAGTGAATGGCAAACGGGTCGGTCGCCTGGCGTCTGGTCGCCGCTGGAGTAACAACGGCTGGAACTGCCACTGGCGACGCGTCCGACGTGACCTCGTCGACCGGCGCAACCGCCGCCGACATCTCTGTAGGGGCGACACCTACCTCAACGCGGCTGTCGGCCGTGGGTGATGCTTGGGCAAAGAGGACAACGGGCCACGAGATCACGGCGAGAGAGAGGAACGAGTTACGCATGGCACACTCCGTTGGGCAACATGACGCGAACGCACGAGCACATACGCGCGATGAGGGCGGTTGAATGACGCGGGAGGCGGGGCGCTGTCAATGCCCGACGCGGTGCCGCCCGAGGTCCCTGGATCAGGCGCTAGTTGTTGGTCGGTTGGATCGGATGGCCGTCAGCGTCGAAGGTGACATCGCGGTTCTTACGAGTCAAACCGAGATAGTTGGCAGAACGATGATCTTCGACCGGATTCGAAACACCCTGAAAATCGCCTTCGCGCATGAATCGCTCGGCCCCATCCCAGAGATTCGAGAGCATCGCAGGCAGCTTAAACAGCGCTTCCTTGGCCCGATGCAGCGCCCCAAAGCGGTCCAGAATCATCACCTCACCAGCCACCCCATGCTCACAATTCGGCGGCACATGCGGGAAAATGTCGGAATTGTTCACAAAACGCACCAGGGTGCTGTTGGAATGCTCCAACTGGGCCTTGAACCGTTCGGCAAACGGACGATCCCCTACCGCAGGTTGGCCAAAGGTGTAGGTGGATACAACTGGCAGCCCAGCCTTCAGAGCGCCTGCCGCGTACAACACGGCCAAGGCGCCACCCAAACTGTGACCCGTGACCATGACGCGAAACCCAGCCGGAGCATGCTCCTGCAAGGCCTGCACCGCCGTATCGATTTGTTGGGCGATAGAGTCGAGTTGGGTCGCAAAGCCACGATGCACCGCACCGCCATACTCGGCGCGCGGGATCAACGTGGCGTCGGCATCGGCCAACACATCGGCGCGCGACTCAGTGCCTCGGAAGGCCACCAAGGCCATATTCTTGTTGGCGTCGTAGGCCACGAATGCCTGGGCATCGGTGCTCGCGTTGGCAATGAACTTCGGCTCCGTAAAGCCCCAGATTCCTAAGTATTTTTCGACCGTTGGCGGGTCTTCGTAAACCAGATTAGCGGCCTGCGCGCACAACACCGCGTTTTCGGCGCAATAGCCGATCACCGCCGGGTCGTGCAGGGTTTGCGGCCGAACCGAATAAGCACATGCGGGGTCGCCCGCCGCCACCGGCGCAAGCAGGAGCCGCGCGGCTTCGGCCGATAGCGCCAGGGCCTCGACACCATGCTGTTTGACCACGTGCAGCTGCGCGCCCACTTCACCGCGGCTGGCCAACCGGGCCGTGCACTGGGCGACGATTTGCTCGGTGCTGGCATCCGCTGGCAATCCGTAGCGCACGCCGCGCAGCTTCATGAAGTCGGCCACCGGCATCACAAAACAGTTCTCGGCCGCAGAGGCCCCAGGCAACGTCATCCGTTGCACCAGCGTCCAGTTCGGGTCGGCGCACAGCAACTTGCCGCGCTGCTCCAGGTTCAGCGCATCGAGGAGCAGCGCACCATCGAGCGCCGGTACGTGCAGACAGCTGATGTCCATCGCCCAGGCACGCACGACTTCGTGCTGGCCAACATCCACTTCGTCCTTCGGTACCGAAAGCTGCACCAAGCGCCTGGCGACATCGTCGGCCAAATCCCTATGGGTCAACCGTTCCCAGGCAGAGCGCGTCTCAGTGGGGAGAAAGGCGCGGTACTGGGTTTCGGGCATGACGAAGCGTGGCCCCTCCTTGCCGTGTTTGTCGGATAAAACCTGGAGGAACTGCCAATTCTTGTCGGGGTGTACGGCGCGCGCGCGCTCTTCGTAAGCAATGGGTAGACCCAGGTCGTCCCACAACAACCGCTTGGCTTCGGCATTGGCCGTCTGGATGAACGTCTGGGCAGCTTTGGCCAAACCTTGAGGATCGCGTGCCCCGCGCACGTAGACATCTTCGGGGATCCGTTTCAACCACAGGTAGAGGTCGGGATACTCCTGCTGCAGCCATTGGAAGGTGTCGGGATTGGTCCGATAGTCACCGAACGCGGTGATGAGGTCGGCCACCTCGGCCTTGGCTAACGGCTTCGCGCCGTTTACCTGCTCGGCGATTTCGTGCACCTGGCGTTTGAAACCAACGGCATCAGTTGGCGTAGGCATCACGGCACCTCGTCGGTAGAACGATTAGAAGGCGGGTCCGCCAACACTGTTTCCGCCAGAGCAGCCAACAAAGCTCGTCCCGCAGCGGGGGCCTGCCGCGTGGTCGACAAGAAATGCGCAAACTCCACCACGCGCAGCGCCATGCGTCGCTGGACCTCAATGTCGGGTTCGCGCTTGAGTTTAGCGAGACTCACCCGCGGCGATTCAAGGAACGCCAAGCTGCCGTCAGGACCATGCGCCAACGCAGCCGCAAGCTCAGCGATGAGCTCATCGGCCAAGGCCGTCTCACGCGTGGACATCACCTACCTACTTACTGGCGCCCAAGCAGTCGCCGAAGCACCGAACCATCCAATTGCTACAAGCATTAACACTGGGGAATTTACGCCGCTTGGGGGCTGTGTGGCAAGCGCTCTTCATGAGCTATGTGACACACCAACCCATAAGCAAAGGCGGGTGGCGAGCGGTGCGATGGTGAGAGAAGTGCAAGAAAGGAGAACTGGAGCCAAGATGGGGATTTGAACCCCAGACCTGCTGATTACGAATCCGCAGTTCCGTCTTGCTTAATTCATAACTGCCTGTAACTATTGGCTTTCGTCGGCGGAGAAGACCGCCAGAACACACCAAAACACGCTGTTTTCACTTTCAATGGCTGTATCAATGGCTACACGGCGCCAACCTGGGGCCTTGGCACCGTTACCAGCCATTGGGCTTGTGAATCGGGCGCCCATGTTGATCAACGAGAGTGTTGGCGAACTGGCTTGCAGCAAGGTGTTTGGGTTCGATCGGAAGCATGAACTTCGCCACTCGCATGAGGTCGAAGCTCGGTTTGACCTGCGGGTTGATGACTCCCACGGGAAGTTTGAGATCATGACGAACAAGCTGGATCGGCGTCTTCAGGTCGGAGTCGTTGGAGATCACGACGGCGGCCTCGTACTCGTGCCGGAAGCCATCGGCAAGCAAGTAGGTCGCCAGGTTGACGTCTGAGCCCTTCTCATCCGTGCGTATGACCCACGCCATCTTCTCCCCGCTTGGGAGGGGCCGCACCAACGGCATGAAAACCCGATGGGACAAGAAGTGGCCATAGTGAACAGTGAGATTCGGCAGAGTTTCCAGCGCGCGGATGTACGCCTTTTGCCGCAGGTCTTGTTGGGGCTTGTCGCTTCGCGGCTTAACCAACGCGGTGAAGTAACGAATCTTGGCGATCTCGTGGTGTGGCTGCAACACCTCCCGGCAAAGGGCCATGAGGTTGAGCCACTTGTGCGGCGTGTCCTTCAACGCACCGTAGTACAGATTGAAGCCGTCAACGTAGACGTAGGTCTTGAGGGTTGGTGCTGGCATATTCCAGAAATGCAAAGGCCGCCTCGTGGGCGGCCTCGCTACCCAGCCACCGAAGCAACTGGGGGGATTGCCTCTATTATCGCCACTCCGTTTGGATTGTCCAGCGGAATGTCATGGGCCGCATTCTTCTTTCGCAGAAGAGATACGCCCCCAACGCCGAGCGCGTCACGAGTGCTCGGGGCCCAGCAGTTCGTCAGGTGTCGGCAACGAGTGCCCACGGCGCGTCACAACTCCTGCCGCCGACTGTGAGCCAATCGCGTCTACCACCGCGAGCGAACCGAAACACACGCACGCGCCCAAGTAACCAAACCAAGATGCCGGTGCGGCATTCCACAATCCAAGATACGTGACCAAGGGCGCCAAAATCGCATCGGCCAACCCCAACACGCCAAGCACGATGACAACGATCTTCATAGTGAGATACCCCCCTCATCCTGTTACCACGAGCGCGCCTAGAAGGCGAACCAACACCCTACTGCACCCTAAACCCCGCGAAGTACGTATAGGGCACGGTGGCGTGGCCGTGGGTGGTCAAGGCCGTTGCGTGCCCATGCTCCCAATAGAGCCGCACCGTGTCGCCAGCGTTGAAGGCACCCGTATAGCTCACCTGGGCTGAAACCGTTTCGTTGTCGGTGGCGGCATGGGTCTTGGTGCCGTAGCCGTAAAGAACACCCGTGGCCGATTGCAGGTGCAACAGTAGGTGTTCATTGGTGTCGAGGTCGGCGTAGTTCATCACTGACGCGGAGAACTGGTAGATCCCAGACTCGGGAATCGTTGCCGTGTAGGTGCTCGTGTCGTACCACGAGCCGTGATCATAGGCCTCAGTGTCGGGCCGCACCTGCAGACCAGAGCCGCGCGTTTCGTCTGAGCTTCGATAGGCCATGAAGCTCTTGGGGAAGTCGGTGATATTGATCGAATCCCACCAAGCTGTGAATGCGGTGTTGTTTTTCCCGAATCCAACACGGAAATAACGAGCAGACGCAGGGGCTGTAAACACCGCGCTCTTGCGCTCCCACGTGTCGACCGTCGTAACGAGGCCATTAAACACCGAATTGGTTGACAGGCTGGTTGTATCTCCGTCCCCCCACTCGACGTAGATAAATACCGTGTCCCCGGCCGCGTTGGAGTCGGATGCGGCAACTCCCTCGACCAGGAGCGGCGAGCCCTCAAGCGTCGGAATCCACTCTGTCAACAAGAACGGGTCAGCGGCCGGCGTCGTTGGTGCGAACTGAACATAGCCATCACCGCTTAGTGCATCGTTGGCGGCAATGAAATCCATATCAGTGCCCCAGGTGCCCGAGCCTACTTCGTAGCCATCGGGGGGATAGTTCGTTCCCATGTTGGAATCCTCGCCTTGTTCAGTTCCGCAGCTCGCCAGCGTCGCCACTGTCGATTCCCACGACCTTTGACCCCTCTGGCCTAAAGTTTCTCACGAGCATTGACCCCCCTGCACCTGGAGTTTCCCAGGAGCATTGACCCCTCTGCGTGACCTGAAC
>JAKLEG010000364.1 GCA_022703175.1 Myxococcota bacterium
CACGGCGTAAGGTGGCGTCGCTCAGCGTGCCCTCTTCGAGACCCAGAATGTTACGAAGAATGCCGTTGAGCGGCCAATACGGGGCGCTCGCCAGCGGATGGGGTGAGCCAATGTGGATGCGGTGGCGCGGCACCGCAAGTTCAGCCAGGGTCTCTGTCAGTAGGCTGTAGCGACCGCAACCGGCGCGGCCCTTGAGACCGACGAGCGTCAGCCGCTTCCGGGAGGAACGGATTGCCGAGATCAACTCGCGGCGTGCTTGCTGCTGTCCAATGAAATGAGGTTCGCCGACCAGGGCCGCTTGCTCCCACCGGTCCAGCCAACGTGGTTGGTCGGCATCCAAGCGATAGGCCGTCAGCAGCGCATTGATCGGACGCAGTGCGTAGGTGTGGCCTAACAGGCTTTGCACCGCAGTGTCCGATAGGATGACTCCGGGATTAGCGGCGCAGGCCAAGGTCATCACCTGGGTGATGGTCTCACCCACCATCGCGGGGGCTGATGGGGGCAGAGCCGAGAGCATGGTGATAGGGCCACGCGCGATGCTGAAACCGCAACGACGAAACCGTGCATGGTGTTGCAGGGTCACGAGGAAGCCAAGCGCTTCGGCGACGTCGGAGTCGGCGACTCGGGTGGGAACAAGGCCTACGAGTAGCGTCGGGCTGTCAACCGCGAGCTGCGGGCAGAGTTCATGTAGCTGCTCCCGCGCGCGCTGCTGCAGCAGCCGTTGGTTGTGTGGCTCGTCATCGTCGCCGTTGTTGCGTAAACAAATGCCAACGAGTGTCGCGACGGTAGGCTCATGCGGACTTTGAGCTAGCGTCTCGTTAATATTGCGGATGAGCGTGGGGTCATGGCCATCCTCAAGCGGGATGAGCGTTGGACGTTCGGCCGTGAGGGGGGGCAACTCAGGGGTGCTGCCGGCTTTTAGCGACTCTACGGTTTCGGCGAGCACTCGGTCGAGTGCGAGCGAGGTGATACTGGCCGTCCGGCGATGCTCGGTAGCGAGCAGCACCACGCTACGGGTCGAGCTCACCAACCGTACGAGTGCACCCAGAATCAAGGGGGCTGGAATTTCGCCGACCTGGATCAGTTCCGCTGCGGTGGTGCGCAGGAGTGTGCTGTGCGGCTCCTGCAGCCGGACAACAAGGGCATCGAACAGGCGATGGAGAATAGCGTCTGCGCGGGTGCGACCCAACGCTCGGACGACCTCGTGGTCATGCCAAAAAATGGAGGCGACCTCGGCAATGACGCGGTCGCGATGTGGGGTAATGAGGGTGTCGAGTGTACTCATAGGGGCGTTGGCCCCCATGCTACTCCGTAAGTGCCGCCCAAATGAAGTCGCGGTTCATCTCGTTGATAAAACGCCGCGGTATCTGTTTGGGGCAGGCACCTTCGCAGTCGTAGGTGTTGGTGCAGTTCCCGAAGCCTTCAACGTCCATCCGGCCGATCATCGCTTTGACGCGTTCTTTGCGCTCTACCTGACCTTGGGGCAGGTGTGCGAACTGGCCCACCTTTGCCGCGACAAAGAGCATCGCGGAGGCGTTCTTGCAGGCTGCAACACAGGCGCCGCAACCGATGCACGCTGCTGCATCCATGGAGAGATCAGCGCTCCTCTTGCGGATTGGCAGTGCGTTGGCATCAGGTGTGCCACCCGTGCGAACTGATATGAAGCCACCCGCTTGCATGATGCGGTCGAAGGCGCTGCGATCGGTCACGCAGTCCTTGATGACCGGGAAGGCCCGGGCGCGCCACGGCTCCACCGTGATGACGTCGCCGTCCTTGAAGTGTCGCATGTGCAGCTGACAGGTGGTGGTCTTCGGCAACGGGCCATGTGGATAACCGTTGATCATCAGCGAGCAGGCTCCGCAGATGCCTTCCCGGCAATCGTGGTCGAACGCCACCGGTTCTTCGCCTTTGGCGACCAGCCCTTCATTAAGGACATCAAGCATCTCTAAGAACGACATGTGTTCGCTGACATTGTCGAGCTGGTAGGTGACGAACTGACCCTCGGTGCGGGCATTCTTTTGGCGCCAGATGCGGAGCGTGAGCTTCATCAGAGTCATTTGTAGCTCCTCACGGTCAGCTTCACGGTGTCGAAGGTGAGTGATTCCTTGTGGGCCATTGGAGTTTTTCCATCCCCAAGGTGTTCCCAAACGGTCGCATGACAAAAATTCTCATCGTCGCGCTGTGCTTCGCCATCGGGGGTGTGGCTCTCCTCGCGGAAATGGCCGCCACAGCTCTCGGTGCGTGTCAACGCGTCCAGGCACATCGTTTCGGCAAACTCCAAGAAATCCGCGACGCGTCCGGCATGTTCCAGCACTACGTTGTATTCTTCGCGAGAGCCGGTGATCTTGAGGTTCTGCCAGAATTCCTCGCGTAACGCCGGAATCGCTTGAAGCGCTTCTTTGAGGCCACGCTCGTTGCGCGCCATGCCACACTTCTCCCACATGATCGCGCCCAACGCGCGGTGGAAGGAGTCGGGGGTGCGCTTACCATTCATGGAGGTGAGCCGTTGTTGCCGTTCGTTCACCTCGTTTTCTACGCGCTTGAACTCGGGATGGTCGGTGGTGAGTTTGCCCAGCTTGCTGGACGCGAAGTAATGGCCGAGCGTGTAAGGCAAGATGAAGTAGCCGTCAGCCAGGCCTTGCATTAGGGCACTGGCGCCCAAGCGGTTGGCGCCGTGGTCAGAGAAGTTGGCCTCCCCGATGACGTGTAGACCGTCGATGGTGCTCATCAGGTTGTAATCTACCCACAGGCCACCCATCGTGTAGTGAGGGGCCGGGTAGATGCGCATCGGTACACCGTAGGGGTTCTCTCCGGTGATCCTCTCGTACATCTCAAACAAGTTGCCATAGCGCTCCTCGATGACACTCTTGCCAAGCCGCTGGATCGAGTCGGCAAAATCCAGGTACACGCCAAAGCCACTGGGGCCCACGCCCCGACCTTCGTCGCATACTTCTTTTGCTGCGCGCGAGGAGATATCGCGCGGCGCGAGGTTGCCGTAGCTTGGGTATTTGCGCTCCAGGTAGTAGTCGCGCTCGCTCTCGGGGATTTGGTCGGGTGAGCGTTTGTCTACCTTGGCCTTCGGGACCCAAACCCGCCCGTCGTTGCGCAAGGACTCTGACATCAACGTGAGCTTCGACTGGTAGTCGCCAGAGCGTGGGATGCAGGTAGGGTGAATCTGCGTGTAGCAAGGATTTGCTAACCCAGCGCCGCGTTTGTGGGCCCGCCAGATCGCCGTGGCGTTGCAGGCCTTGGCGTTGGTCGACAGATAGAAGATGTTGGCGTAGCCGCCGGTGGCGAGCACCACCGCGTCAGCGGCATACGAGCGAATTTCACCGCTCACCAAATCGCGTACGACGATGCCGCGGGCTCGACCGTCGATGACGACGAGGTCGAGCATTTCAGTGCGGGCATGCATCTTGACTTGACCCAGGCCAACCTGGCGCATCAAGGCAGAGTAGGCGCCTAACAGCAGCTGCTGTCCCGTTTGCCCGCGCGCGTAAAAGGTCCGCGAAACCTGTGCACCGCCAAAGGAGCGGTTGTCCAACAGACCGCTGTACTCGCGTGCAAACGGCACGCCTTGGGCCACGCACTGGTCAATGATTGCATTCGAAACTTGCGCTAAGCGATAGACGTTCGATTCGCGCGCACGGAAGTCTCCACCTTTGACGGTGTCGTAAAACAGCCGCATCACGCTATCGCCGTCGTTGGGGTAGTTCTTGGCGGCATTGATGCCGCCTTGGGCGGCGATGGAATGCGCGCGACGCGGTGAGTCGGAAAAACAGAAGACGTCGACCTTGTAGCCCAACTCAGCCAGCGAGGCCGCCGCCGAGGCTCCTGCCAGACCCGTGCCGACGACAATGGCGTCGAACTTGCGCTTATTCGCCGGGTTGATGAGCTTCATGTCGAAACGGTGTTTATCCCATTGCTGGGCGATGGGGCCCGATGGGCACTTGGCGTCGAGCTTCATGGCAGTGTCACTCCTTGGGTACGAGCAACGAGACCCAACAACACGGCAATCGGCATCGCCACATTGCCCAGCACCAAGAGGCCTGCCAACGCGAGGCTCATGGCAGAAACGATCGGTTGCAGCTTCGGCGACATCAGGCCGAGACTTTGGAACGTGCTGCCGATGGCGTGCCATAGGTGCAGGCCCAACAACACGAGAGCCACAATGTAGGCGCCAGCGATGAGTGGGTCGCTGAAGCTTTGCACCACCATCGAGTAGACGTCGAAGCGACCGTGCGCATCCTTCAATGTTGCGAACGCTGGGTGTGTGGCTCGAAAGGTGAAGTGCAGTAGGTGATAGGTCACGAACGCAGCCACCACGAGCCCGGTCAAAAACATGTTGCGCGACGCGAAGGTAGAACTGATCGGGCGTTTGAGCTTGTACGCCGTCGGTCGGGCACGGTTGTTCAACAGTGTTAGCCGAATAGAGGAGAGGATGTGCAATAGCACTGCGGCAATCATGCCGAGCCGCACCACCCACAACACGAGCGGCTTGCTATGCAGAAATTCGGCGTAGCCGTTTAGCATGTCGGGCCCGCCGAATAGCTGCAGGTTGCCCACCATGTGGCCGACCAGAAACAGCACGAGGATGAGCCCCGTGGCAGCCATTAGCGCTTTGGCGCCGATGGATGAGGTCAGAACGTTCATCAACCAACGCATCGATCCCTCCTCAAATGCGTTCGGAGGCGGCACGCCCCGAAGACGTCACAAGACGGCTATGGGGTCTAGCGGACCTAGCCGTGGGTTTCAATCCGGGTTTTAAATTGTGCCGAAATTCACGAATAAGATAGGAAAACCAAGGGGGTGCCAGCCTAGGCGAGGCGCTTATCGACTTCGCCGCACAGCTCTTTAACGCGCGCGGCGCTTTTCTTCAGCGCCTCTTGGTCGGCAGCTGAGAGCTCCACTTGCAAGACGCGTTCGATGCCATGGGCGCCAATGATCACCGGAACCCCAACGAACATCTCTTTGAGGCCGTACTCGCCTTGCAACCAGGCTGCGGCTGGCAGCACGCGCTTCTTGTCGCGGAGGTAACTCTCCACCATCTGTACCGCGGCAGCGGCGGGGGAGTAGTAGGCGCTACCGGTCTTGTAGAGCGCGACGATCTCGCCGCCCGCTTTCCGCGTGCGATCGACGATTTGGTCGATCTCCTCCTGCTTCATCAGTTGCGCCAGCGGGATGCCACCCACTGAGCAGTAAGGAACGATGGGCACCATGTCATCGCCGTGTCCGCCTAGCACGAAGGCATTCACGTCCTCCACTGAGACGCCGAGTTTCTCGGCCACGAAATAGCGGAAACGTCCGGAGTCGAGCACACCGGCCATGCCCACAACTTGGTGGTGACCGAAGCCCGTGATTTTGTAGAACGCATACACCATTGCATCCAATGGGTTTGAGATGACCACCGTGAAGGCATCGGGGCAGTAGGTTTTCACGTTGGCAGCGACGTCTTTCATGATTTTGACGTTCACATCCAACAACTCGTCGCGACTCATCCCGGGTTTGCGCGGGCGACCGGCCGTGATCACCACTACGTCGGCGCCGCGGACATCCTCCCAACGCGAGGTGCCGGCCAATTTGACATCGAAGTCCTGGATCGGGGTCATCTGGGCAATGTCCAGCGCCTTGCCTTTGGCAATGCCTTCGAGGTCGGGGATATCCAAGAGAAAGATGTCACCGAGTTGTTTTTGACCGAGGAGCAGTGCCAGGTTGCCGCCGATTTGTCCGGAACCGACGAGTGCGATTTTTGGACGATGGATGTGATGGGTCATGGGTCATCTCCCTGTGAATGACATTAGTATGAGGATGGGCGCGCCGTCGGCAATACACCG
Organism: Myxococcota bacterium; assembly: GCA_022703175.1. Classification (GTDB taxonomy): domain Bacteria; phylum Myxococcota; class XYA12-FULL-58-9; order XYA12-FULL-58-9; family XYA12-FULL-58-9; genus JACRCV01. The sequence goes on from JAKLEG010000364.1 coordinate 5,835, forward strand.
CCAACGTCGCTTCTCTAAATAATCCGTAGGCCAAAGCTAGAGCGTGGTGCTTACTTCTTGTTTACGTTCGCTTGCCAGCGGCTCGCAAGGTTGGGGTCGTTAAGGGTCTCCATCAGGTAGTCGGTGAATGCGGCGCTAGAGGCGCCCTCTGTACGGCCGGTGACAACTCGCTTCTTCTCGTATTGGCCGCAAATGTCGAGCGCCATTTCGAGCTTTTGACCGCGGTCGCCGTAGCCTACATGATTCAACAGCATCGCGGCGGCCCGGA
>JAKLEG010000365.1 GCA_022703175.1 Myxococcota bacterium
TCTCAAGGCACCGGCATCTTCGGTGGCCTGATTCTGCTCGACAAGCGCGAGAACACCTTCTGCGTACCGGTGAACCGCGTGTCGAGTCTGCTTGCGGGCGTGGTCGCTAGCTACGCATTGTGGTTGTGCTTGGACGCCCCGATGCCCAAGGCCAATGAGCTGGTAGGGGCCTCGATCCTTGTTGGTGCGATTGCGGTGTTGTCGATAGGGCCGATGATTGACCGCACACGGGCGGCCAAGGTCGCCTCCTAAGGTTGTTCGACCTCAGGGGCCAACGGCGGCGCATGCCGGAGTGACGTTCATAAACGGTGCGGCCGGGGTTTGCAGACCGAGGTGTCGGTTCAATCTTTGGACTGAACGCCCAACTTCTTCGCCAGCTTATCCGATAGCGCGGTGCCAAAACGCTCAGGCTTGGCCTCCACCGGCTCGTCGTCGCTTTCGACCTCGACCGGCTGGTTGCGCAGCGACAGCGAAATGCGGCGGGACTCGGGGTCGACGTCTAGCACCAGCACTTCGAGGTTGTCGCCAACCTTGACGACGTCGGCTGGTTTCTCGATGCGCTCCTCAGCCAGTTCACTGACGTGGCAGAGCCCTTCGATGCCCGGTTCGAGCTCGATGAAGGCGCCGAAGTCGACGAGTTTGGTGACCCGTCCGTTGACCTTGGTGCCGGGGGTGAGGCGTTTTGTGGCGGTGCGCCACGGATCCTCGGTGAGCTGTTTGATGCCCAAGGCGATGCGTTCGTTGCTGACGTCGATGTCGAGGATCTGCGCGGCGATGGTGTCGCCCTTTTTGAATCGCTCGCTGGGTTTGACCCGCTCAGTCCACGAGATATCAGACGCGTGCACCAAACCATCAAAGCCATCGGCCACTTCGACGAAGACACCGAACTCGGTGACGCTCTTCACCGCGCCTTCGATGCGCTCGCCATTCTTGAAGCGTTTGCGCAACGCGAGCCAGGGGTTGGGGGTCAACTGTCGCATGCCGAGGGCGATGCGCCGTTCGTTCGGTTTGACGTCCAGGACTTGTACCTGGATTTCGTCACCGGAGTGCACCAGTTCCGATGGGCGTCGCGGCCGTTTGTCCCAGCTCATTTCGGAGGCATGCACGAGGCCTTCCACCGCGGGTTCTAGCTCCACGAAAGCGCCAAACTCGGCTGTGCGCAGCACCTTCACGCGTAGAGTCGTACCGACCGTATATTTCTTGGCCACGTGACTCCACGGATCCTCGGTGAGTTGTTTGATGCCAAGCGATACACGTCCTTTGTCGGCGTCGAGCTTCAGCACCTTGGCCGTGACTGTTTGGCCGACCTCAAGCACCTGTGAGGCATGGCGAATGCTGCCCCAGCTCAAGTCGCCATTGTCCACCAGACCATCTACGCCGCTGACATCGATGATGGCGCCATGCTGCACAAAGCGGGTGACTGTGCCCGTGATTTGGTCGCCCTCATGGAGAGTCTTGAGCGTTGCGGCTCGTAGCACCGCTCGCTCTTCTTCGAGAATAGCGCGGCGCGACAGCACGATATTGCCGCGTTTGCGGTCGAATGACGCGACCTTGCAGCGGAGCTTTTGGCCAATGAACGGGCGCAAGTCGACCGGGCCCTGCAAGTTGACCTGACTCGCTGGCAGAAAGGCGCGGGTGCCAACGTCCACCGAGAGGCCGCCTTTTACCGCGGCCACGACTTCACCATCGATCACGGTGCCGTCCTTGGCGGCGTTCATCAAGGTGTCCCAAAGTCGCAAGGCGTCGGCTTTGTCCTTGGAGGCCAAAAGTTGCGCACCGGTGCGATCGTCATCCAAGAAGACTTCGACCTCATCGCCCAGGCGTGGGGACGGTTGCCCCTTGGCGATGGTGTATTCGACTTTGGGCAGGTGCAGGCGTTTGTCGCCCAGCGCCAGCACAAAGGCGTCGGCGGTGATGTCGACGATTTTGGCGCGCACCACGTCACCGGAGACCGGCTCGGTGGGAGGCAGGGCATCAGGCGCGGGACTTGTTGCGGTCGCTAGGTTCATCGCTTGCTCCATGGTGGTGCGTGCCTATCACTCCCTGAGGCGAACGGGAACCGCAGAATGATAGGTTCGACAGATTTTGCCTCCGGCCATCGACTGGTCGCGAGACCTGGGTTCGCGGTTGGTTCCGAGCCGTGGCCGGTGCAGACGTTGGGGTCGTCGCTGGCCAGACGCGCCATATGGCACAAATGTCGAGGATTGCATGCAGCACCGGTTGACGTCCCCCAAACCAGCCAGTATCCAAACACCGCAATAGGTTCGCAACAATTCTCTTTCCAAGGAGCGTGTTATGGCCGGTCTTAAAGCGGTTCACGAAGCTGGTGCGGTGCACAATACTGCAACGACGGCAGCGACCTTGAGCGCGCGCGCCAACTCAAATGCGGAAGGCATCAAGGCGCATGCCGAAGGCAACCGCGTGACGATCAGTGGTGTGGCTTCGGGTCGTGAGCTCCAGGTGACTCACGAGGGTCCGTTCAAAGCTGCGGTGGCGGTGTACGCACCGGGAACCAACCGCCCAGTCGTTTGGAATACCCAGGAAGGTTTCGACGCTCGCGGCCTGGCGCACATCTTCCAACAAGAGGCGTTGAAGGACCCGACCGTGGCCGGTAAGTTCAACATCGACGTGACCGGTCCTGCCAATGGTTCGTCCACGGGCGACTGGACGCTGACCTTCGTTCCCACGAACCGGTAGCAGCGCTTCGTCCACTTCCTCTCCAGCGTCTGCGATCACCCTGGTTGCAACGGCCATGCGTGCGGCCCATTCACGGCCAGTCGTGGGGGCTGCAGCAACTCTTGCCAAGCGTCCTCACCCCGTGTTGAATGGCAGACCCTAGGATAAGGTTGCTGGCAGGAGTTTACATGCGAGTCCGCCCAGACGTGCACCCCTCGGCTGTCAGTGTCGAACGCGCCCCCGCAACCGGTAATCAGCGCGCATGTGGGCCGCAGTCGCGGCCAGTGTTACGGCAACCGATGCCGGAGGCGGAGTCACGCCAGGAGTTTTTGGCAAGTTCCACGGGTGGCCTCTCCCGGACAGCGGCCATCGCGTCGCAAATCGCGGCGCGTCGCGATCTGGGGTTGGTGGACGAGGTTCTCGACCTATTGCACCGGATGGGGTTGCCCGCCAAGACACTGCGTCCGGCGCTCGAAGCCACCCTCCGGGGCTCGGTGCCTACCCAGGCAGCGCTTGCCTCCGCCTTGCAGCGAGTCTTGTCGGAGCCCAACTTCTGCCATGGCACGACGTTGGTGCCGGTGCACGCGGCCAAGCGGGATGCCGATTTGGTTGAGGACTACCTAAAGGCTGGCTTGTTGCAGCGCCTTGATGGCCAGCTTTTTGCCGTGTTTCGTGACCCCGCGGTGACGGGCACGGATCCCGAGCACAATCGGGCGCTTGGGCGCGACTCGGTGATGACCAAGGGCGTCGGGGTATGTGAGCCGTACGCGTTTCCGTTGGGAGCAGGGGCGGCCAAGCACGATGCCGCCAAAGTTGTAGCGTACTACGATCCCACCAAAAAAGTTTTCCACCGTTGTTTTGGCGCATTGACCGAAGCTCAGGCTCAAGACAATGAAACCCCGGCGTTTCGGCAGATTCGCCAAGGCCTCAACGAGCTGCTCCTGCACGCCGAGCCACCGCTCGCCGCGCTGATCGCCAAGCATCATTTGGATGCCAATGTCGTCCCCAACCGTTTTTTGACCCTCGCCCTGGAGGCGCTCCCGGTGGTGCCTACGAGCGACAAGGCCGTCGAGCTTTTGCAGAAGCGACTGGGTAACGCCATTGTGCAGGTTCCGGGCGAAGTGCCGCGCACCGATGCGCGCACCTTGTGGGTGACGAGTGACGCCTATTGGAAGCTGTTCGACCTAGCTCCTGCGGCGGCGCCCGAGCACGACCCCGTGAAGCCCGTGGTGCAGTGCTATACGGCCAACCATGCCGTGTTGCGTTACACCCGCATGACGATGGCTACGCGCACGGAGAGCGATTGTGTGCCGCGGCTGCATTTCAATAAACCGACGAACCCCGCTCGGGCCGTTGTCACGATGGCCATGTGGGATCCGGTGCTGGCTGACTACGGTTGGCGCCTTGTGTGCGACGAGAAAACCCACCTGCTGCGTATCGCCGACCGCAAGACCGGCAAGCCGTTGGCCGTGGCGGGCGACACCCAAGCTGGGTCTCGCGAGGCAGCATTGACCGTGGCTGAGGGTAACGCGGTGCTTAGTGGCATGATCTTGCGGAGCGCCTGGAAGGTTGGAGTCTCCACGGGGGCGCTCGCGGGAGGCAATCCGTTTCAGGGGCGCAACTCTAATGCTCGTTGTCGACTTGACTGGGACACGGCCGCACCACAGGGTTTGCCGCGTGAGAATATTGGCTTCAGCAATCAGGGTAAGCGCCTGTCTGTGGTCGAAGAGCACCTCGAAGACCTGATGCCGCGAAAGCAATCGGGGGGCGCCGTGCGCCAAGTGGCCCATACTGCGATTGCATTAGGTCTTACGGCTCATGACGTGGCACCGCTTGTGCGGAAGCTTCTGGAAATTGCCCTTGAACGACCCGTGAGGGCCGAGGACGACAAAGACCCATTCGGCTACCTCATTGATCTGGATCGCTCGCCTGGTCGCGGCTGGGGGACGGGGAGCGATCCTCACAACTGGTGGTAGCACGCTCGGCCATCATTTTGTTGCGCGACATGCAGGCACGCTACAGGCTGCTGATGGAGCCTCGGGCAAAAGCCCTGGGGGGACACGCGCCCTACATCACCAGCTGCCAGAGCCGTCGAGGTTCTTCGATGTCGCAGGCGCCGCTCTGACTCGCCACATACCCGACCCACCAACCATCCTCTGAGACGGCTGCGCCGCGATGGTTTGGATCCACGTGCTTGGCCATGTCCAAGTCACCGCCCGAGGGCTGGGCTTGTTGTGCCCCCGTAAGCGGATGGGTGTGGAAGATCAGATCTACGCCTGTGAGGTCGCTGAAGGTCTCGACTTCGCCAGGCAAACCAAGCACCAAGAACCGCTGTCCCTTGGTATTTTGGCACAGCTCCACTTCGCGCCCCTCGCGGGCGGTCAGGATGGCACAGGCGGCGGCGACCTCCTCGATGCGCCGGCCACGCAACACCGCGTCGGCGCGGAAGTAGTAGGTGCGGTAGGCGGCATCTGGGATGGTGGAGGCATAGGATTCGGCCTTGGCAAAAGCATGCGCAAGGTATTCGGCCAGCGGCACATAGTCGGTGCGACTGCGAGTGGCGAGATTGGTTGCGCTTCTCGCGAGGGGGGGCGGCAGCGGCGGCAAGGGACGATTCGCTCGGCGCAACGCGAGCAGTGTGACCTGTTTGTGGCCGCGTTGTTGGGCTTCGTGCACCAGGTCTTGAAAATCGAACGGCGTCGAGCCCCCGAGTCCTGTTGCGCGCCAAAGCTCCGATTCAGAGACCCAGCCATCGCAATTGCCCGAGGGGTTGACACCGTCGCGCGGCGTCGACAGGTCGGCGAGCGCGGCTTGCTTGAGCGAGGTGGACGACGAGCGCGCCAGGTCGGTAGCCTTGAACTCCACGCGGTCCTCGGCGTCGAGCCGGCAATGGATCTGCTTATGAATAAAGACGCCCATGCTGTGCCTCTTTAGGTAGAAGCATCGCAGGATTCTCCCAGGTGTTGCGCGCAGTTAGCGCTCGGGGCTGGTCATCCTCCCCCCTTTCGGTGGCCTCGCGTTCGGTCTACAACTTTCAGGTGATTCAAATCCTGAGCTTGCTGTTGCCCGTGTACCTGACCTTGGCGTTCGGTTTTGGCCTGCGTCGGCTAGGTGTGGCTGACGATACCTGGGTGGCGGTGCTGAATCGCTACGGCATGTTCGTCGGTTTTCCTGTGCTGGTGTTCGTGAACCTTACGGCCGTGGAGGGAGCCGAGTTGCAGGCGCGGTTGCCGGTCTACGCGGCCACTGCAGCGATTGTCGTCGGCGTCTTCGCGCTGATGACGCTCGCAACGCGGCTTTTGCGGTTGGAACGTCGCTGGGCCAACACGCTGGTGGTTGGCACCTTTTTCGGCAACGTTGCCTACCTAGGCTTTCCGATGGTCTCGGTATTGGCGCCGCATCGCGAGTCTGAGCTTGCGGTGA
>JAKLEG010000366.1 GCA_022703175.1 Myxococcota bacterium
CGTGACATGACGTCGCTCCTTGTCTAAGCCCACACAGGACCATTTGCTTAGCCCAAGTGCAAGCGACGTGCCCACGGCCATCTAAAGAGGAGGACAAAAACGCTTATAAATTGAATAGTTAGAAAACTGTCCGAGGAAGCCAGCAGGCCCATCGGTCCAAAAATCAAGACATGCAGCAGCAATGTCTAAAATTGGTGACTAAGTCGAAAGTGGGAAAGTGTTGAGCGGCACAGGAGCGAAAGGTGAAGTCCTCTTCGAAGGTTTAAGCAGGGCACCTTGCGTAAGCCACCGATGTCGCCATCGAGGCTCGCACCTCTCATGAGGTTCACCGCACCCTACAGAGTTTTGAGCTTGGAGCCGCTAGCACCCATATTAGTTTAGGTGCTCCCCTCATGTCCTTCGCCTGACGCGGCGTGGACTTCAGGGTTTTCGCGCTCCAGGCCCCCAAAGACACCAAGTAATGTGCCTTTGGGATCCTCTCTTGGGCTTCAGCTCCTCTTCAGAGGCCAAAGCACCGAGCCGCTGCATAAAAGCTTGGCTCTCCCAAGCCCCGGAACTCGTACAAGACGAGCCCCTAGCTGCAGCGCCTCCCGTGAGGTTTCTGACCCCTACAGCGCTTTCCCGGCTCAAGGCAGCGGCATGAAGTGGCAAAGGTTTACTAGACCTAAGCCGCCTGCGCCTCCAGGTATTCACAACCTCCTGGCGCCTTCATCCGCCCTGAGCCTGCCGGCCTTGTTCCATGCCGGATCCGCTCATGGGGCCAACCCTTCAGAGCTTTCTTCCTCTCGCGCAGCCGTACGCCGTTTCCGACGCCGTTGCCCTCTTGGCGTTCTAACCGCCTTCAGGGCTTTGCTCCGCTTGAGAGTCCGCCACTCGTACCAGCGGTTTAGACTAGGTACGGGCGCGTAGCTCTCCTGGGCTTCATTCCCTCCAGGGCCCTCACCGCTTGCGATGGGTCCGGCCTTCACCGGCCCTCCCCTCATGAAGTTAGCAGCCTCAGCGTAAACGCCTTGGTGCCTCTCCTTCAGGGTGTCGTTCGCAGGCGACCTGGCGTATCTCTCGCGAGATTCGCCCGCCCTCCTGGGATTCTTGGCCTATTGAGTCGTCACGTTCGTTCGAGCAACCCGCTACCTTGGAGTCACCTCCGCAGACCCCCGGGGTACGTTACCGCCCCCTTGCCAGCTCTGCTTAAAATACCTTGGTTGCTCTGCCGGAGCCGAACGTCACGGCCTTTTGGCCTCACCTCCTACATGCGACCTGTGTCGCTCAACGTTGGTTACTGTGTGCTTGCCGATTTCATCTGTCAACGTTTCTTTTCTCGAACACAATTTTGCCTGACGCATTGCGCTACCGAGGTGATCCGACGTCTGGCAAGCTTTCCAAACGCGCCACGCCGTATGCACGCAACCTTTGGCTCGTGTTGCCGACAATTCCAGACGTAGCTCACGAAGGAGTACCCACCATGGGAATGACTGCAAGCGACCGCTACCTGTATCAATGCCAACGCACGCACTATGGCGAGGCTGCCGCTCGACAGTCGTATGAAGGACGCATCCGCATCGCCAACGCGGGCGGAGTTGTCGGCCCCGAGCCGGGCAGCATCAACCCGAACCTGCCGGTGTTCGATACTTTGAAAGATCGACCGGGCGCCGGACAGGCTGCGACCCGCACGCCCACCCAAAACAGTGCTCCAGCGCCTGAGGCCGACCGGTTTGCGCGCTATGCATCACTGCCGCCGTTGAGCGAACAGCTGGCCGAGGCCGCCAAGCAGATCCCGTAGGACACCAAGCAGAGCTGGTGCCTACGTCATGACGCATTTCCCCGAGTAACCCGGCATCGTCCCTCAGAGCCGCGATCGGCGCGAACGCCTCCTGGCCACAAGTCCCCACCACAACAGCAAAGCCGCGACCGCGCTATCGGCCGGGATCGCACTCGCTTGGCACGCACACCCACCTTGAAGCACAACCCCTGGAGCAGCGCTCATGCTGTCACCGCTATTGGTATCGCCGGGCAAGCTACTGTCACCAGCAGCGTCGTCTCCCGGGCCAACCACAGGCACGCAATCGCGACCGTCACCCTCGAAGCCAGCTTTGCAAGCGCAGCTGTAGCTGCCATCATTGTTCGTGCACTGAGCATCGGCATGGCAATCGTCAGTGCCAGCAAGGCATTCATCGACATCTTGCTCACAAATCGATCCGGCGTAGCTCGCAGGACATGTGCAAGCATAGTTGCTACCGCTACCCGTGCAGGTGCCTCCATGCTGGCAAGGGTTGGGCTCGCAATCGACGACGACGCTCTCGCACAGCGGTCCGGCAAAACCGTACGCACATGTGCAACTGTAGCTAGAAACGCCATCGTTGCAGGTGCCGCCGTTGGCGCATGGATTGGCGACGCAATCGTCGATGTTGTGCTCACAGGTTGCGCCGTCAAAACCCTCGGCACAGGTACAGATGTAGCCTTCCACGGTGGTGGCACAGCTGCCGCCGTTCAAACAGGGGTTCGGCGCGCAATTCATCACCGGGGTGTCACACGTTGCGCCCGTAAAGCCCTGCGCGCACTGACACAAGAACGATGCGACCTGGTCAGTACAAATACCACCGTTGTGGCATGGAGTGGATGCGCAATCGTCGACCACCGAAGCGCAGGTGCTGCCCGTGTAGTCCGGCGCACAACTGCAGCTGAAATCCATGCCGTCGGGACTGCAGACGCCGCCGTTCAGACACGGGTTGGGTGCGCACGGGTTGGGCGTCACGGTGACGACGAAACTGTCACTGGCCACCAACATGCCGGCGTCCGTGACCGTGACGGTGATCGTGGCCGTGCCGTTGGCAGCTGCGACCGGCGTGATCGTGATAGTACGACTCGCCCCCGTTCCTCCAAACACCATGCCGCTAGGCGTAACCAACCCACCGTTGTCGGACGAGGCGCTTAACGCCAGATTCGCCGCCGGAGTCTCAGCGTCTGCCACGGTAAACGCCAAGGGTGCCGTGCTGGTGCTGGCCGCGACGATTACGTCAGAAATTGCCGAAAGAGAGGGGGGAGTATTGGCGTAACCATCCGGAACAACTTCGAAATTACTAAGAAATCCAAGTCCCCCCTGGCCCGCCGGGCTAGCTGTATTAGTGCGGATCTGGAGATTCAGGACGCCATCGGCCAGGTTAATGTGAAAGCTCTTCAAACCCGCTGTTTTGGCGCCAAACTCGGCAACCGCATCAAACGCAGTGAGCACAGCGATTCCCTCAAGATAGATATCGGTAAAGCGCTTGCCGCTCTCACTGTTAAGCATATCGGCAAAACCAAGGTTGACGGTATAACCGCCGTTCGCAAGTGGCACCTGATAAATAACGCCGTTGGCATCCCGGTAGTAGTCAGCGGTGACATTACGAAACAGCAGATTGCGATCGGCCTGGGTACCAAGCGTCCCTTGCACATCCCCGTAGCTCGTAAACTGCCACACATTCAGATTGATGTTGTTCGTGCCACCCCAGGTCCCCGTAGCGAACGGTTGGTCATGCAGCCAAAGTCGCCCGGTGCTGTCTACGACATCGAGGTCGGCGTTATAGGCGCCCCCGGTACCGTCGCGGGTCCGTCCACACAACACCCGCACTGGCTGGCCGACTTGAGGTGCCACGCGGACCTCAACCTCTTTCCAGGCACGCGCCAAGTAGTTGTCCATCACCTCCACCCGCGCCCGGAAGCGATGCGGGATCGTATAGGTAAAGCTCGCACCCACCGCAGTAGCTCCGGACACCGAGGGGCCGACACGGCCAAAGTTGTGGCCCAACGGGAACCACTCGTACAACGCCACAGCGCCATCCGCATCGTTGGCGGCTGCAGCAAAAGTAACGGTAAGCGGTGCCGCACCCGCGGTGGCGCTCGGCATTAACGACGCAATCACCGGGAGTTGGTTCGCGGGCGTCATTCGGATCGGCAGCGACAGATCGCCGTAGAACATCGCGCGCACATGGTCATCGAACGCGTAGGACGACATCAGGCTTTCACCCCAAGTGTCCCCTGCCGCTAGCTGCGCCCGCAGTTTGGTCGCCAAGCCATCCCACGCGTTGTGGATTTCGAACGCGCCGTCATAGGCCGTGGCCGAAGCGCCGACACTCAGCAGGTTGCCCCCCCCGCGCGTGAAGAGCTGGTTGTTGACGACCCCGCCAGGGTGGCCCGAGACGCACGAGGTCACGAGCGCAACTCGTGCCTGAATCAGCATGTCGTGCAGGTTGGTAGTGTTCATGACGCCCATGTTGCTATAGGCGCCGGGACCGCCATGGGATGTCTCGTGGACGAGGTCGGCGCCACGCACGTAACCGACCTCCGGCGCCTGGTAGTCGACGCTGGGCCACGCCTCTAGGAGCTTCTGCATGTCCTGGTTACCGGTAAAAATCTCGTAGTGGTAGGCGTTGTGTGGCAGGCGCGAGGCTCCAACACGTGCGTCGTGGTTGGCCTGCAGCGCGCGGCGCAACAGCGTCACCTCGTCACCAGCCATGAGCTGCACGCCGCTGGCGTCGGTGGCCCAGAAGCGGCTGACCCAAACCTGCCGCTTCGTATTGTCTGTCGACCACTCGGCACCGGTGTCCCCCATCTTGTCGAGGTTCCAAAATGCGAGGTCAGTCGTTTGGTTGGTTGCAAGACTCCGTGCCATCGGCAGCTGACCAATGAGAATCGCACCAGCCATGAACTGGCCTGGGGTCTGGTACTCTGTCCGAAGGGCGTTCCACAACGAAGTCGCCGTCGCGGTACCGGGTAGTGTGAGAAGCTCGGATGTGTACCCCTCGGCGACGAGATCCGCGAGCAAACGATCCACCTCGGGACCCAGTTCAGGGTAGAGCGCCTGGTTCACCACGACGAGGACCTTCATGCCCGCGCGACTCGTCACATCTCGCACCAACAACCGCAGCGTGGCGGTGTTGGAATCAACAACGCCGTCGTTCACCTTCCAGGTGAATTGGTCGGTCCCGGTGTAGCTGGCCGTCGGCGTAAAGTTGATCGTCATACCGCTTACGATGGCCGTACCATGCGCTGGTGCGGCGACAATTTGCAGCGTCCTGGGTTGACCCATGTCGGGGTCGGTAAACGCTGGAGTTAATGCGGCCGTGGCGTTGGCGAGCACCACGACGGTTTGATCGCGCGCGACCGGCGCCGTGTTGGCCGTGACGGTAAGGGTCACCATCGCTTGACCAGATTCGGCGAGGCCGTCGCTAACCTTCCACGTGAAACTGTCAACGCCTGCGAAGGTCGCTTCTGGGGCATAGCTCCAATACGACTGTGACGCGCTACCGCCCGCCGCGAGATCGACCCAGGTCCCGGTGCTATTGGAGTATGCTTTGATGACGCCGTGGGTCGGTGCCGTAACCAACGTGTAGAGAAACGGTTGATAGTAGTCAGGATCTGTCATCGACAAAAAGACCGGCACGCTGGCGGTCCCCTGCACCGCGGTGAGTGTTTGGTTTGACGCCACAGGCGGCGTGTTACCAACCACGGTCAACGTGTAGGTCGCCACGTTCGAATCGCCTTCGCTGTTCCGAGCCTTCCAAGTGAAGTTGTCGACGCCTAGAAAGCCTCCCGCAGGGGTGTACGCGACACTTGCCACTGAAATCGCGACGCCCGCCACCACCGGGTTCCAGGTAGGACCGTCGATAGGACCGCCACCCGATCCCTCACCGTATTCTGAATACTCAAGGATCCCATGAGAGGGCAGCGCCACGACGACGTAGGTCGGACGCTCCTGACCGCCACCGGCGGCCTGCAAATAGAGGCTGTAGCGCACCGCCCCCTCCGCCACTGTGGTCGAACCATCTGACGCGGTGGGCACCGCTGCCTGCACCAACGTTGGCAAAGCGAACATCGCCCCCAGGCCAACGATGGCAGCCCATACCGCCAAAGGCCCTGCATTACGATTGCGCGGATATTGCATAGGAACCCCCGCCTACAGCCCGGCCTGGGCGCGTTGGACTTCGTTGAGTTTGGTTTCGAAGTAGGGGCGCGTCGTATCGTCGACCAACATCTGGGTTTGCAGGTGCTGCCCGTACGCCGTGAGCGCCTCCCGCACACCCACGGCAGGGTTCTGCGCGAGCCCGAG
>JAKLEG010000367.1 GCA_022703175.1 Myxococcota bacterium
CACCGGTTGCCAGCGCACCTCCTGTCGGCGAAACCCATAGAGCGCCATTTAATGGCAATCCTGTCGAATCATCCACCGAGAGCTGGCTCCACGTGGTTCCATCCTCGGAGAGGTACTGATTGGTGCCGACCGCGAAGATCCGGTTACCGGCAGTGGCAATAGCGGAGATACCGCCGTTCGAGATTGTTAGCACGGTGGACCATGTGTTGCCCACCAGGCGTTTGATGCCACCCGCGGTGGCTTGGCCGCTTCCGTTGCGCGCGGACACGTACGCAACGTATAGCGTCGAATCGACCATCGTTAGGGCTTGGCCACATTCACCGGAGTAGGTGACGTTGCTCCACAACGCGGATCCGGGCGCCTTCTTGACTAGGACGGCATTCGAACAGGCACCGTTCGCCATAACGCCGTCGCTAATGGCATAGACTGTGGAACTAGCGCCGGTACCAGTTCCAATGACAGCCACCAGGGTTCTCGTGGAACCGCTGTTTTGCTTCACCCAAGAGGTGCCGTTGAAGTGACCAATCAGGCCGTTGGCCCCGACGGCGAAAACCCAGTTCGAGCTTCCAACCCAAACGTCGTTCGGCGTGTCCGTCCAGGGGACGGACGGAGTTGTCCAGGTCGAGCCATTGAAATGCAGCAGCTTTGTGGAGAGTCCGACCGCCCAGATCTCGGTGTTTGAGGAACCGTGAAGCTTGAACGGGTAGAAATCGTTGACACCAGTCGATACGAGGTTCCAGGTTGTCCCGTCGAAACGTCTGATCTGCGTAACCGGGAGGGCCGGAGTGCTCAGGAATGTAGTTGCCCAAAGGTCGTTGGCGGCGCTGCCCCAAAGATCCGTGATGGGCGCAATTCCTGTAGGCCATTCTTTCTTCTTCCACCCCGTAAAACACTTGTTCGACGCGCAGTCACCGCTCACGCAAGCGTAGTCGCCATCACAGGCGCCGATGCCGTTGTAGCAAGCTCCAACACCGTTGCATGAGTTGAACGCCGTGCATTCGTTTTGCGGATCGATGCCGGCATCGATATTCCCGCACTGCCCGGCAGGCGCGATGGTGTTTACACCTGAGCAGGTTCTGCAACTCCCGTCGCAGGTCGTGTTGCAGCACACACCGTCCACGCAAATACCCGAGTCACATTCGTAGTTGTTTCCGCAGACTTGACCGTTATTCTTGGCAAAACAGGCGCCCGCGCCGTCGCAGGCAACGACATCGGGGCCGGAGCAGGCGTCGTGCGGATCGGTGCCAACCAGCACGGGCGCGCACGTTCCTGGCGCAACGCCGGTATCATTTGAGTTGCACGACATGCAGCCACCCGTGCAAGCGCCATCACAACAAATGCCTCCTGCACATATGCCTGACGAGCAGGTGGCACCAGTCGTGCAGGACTGGGCGACGGAGGCTTTGCAAATGCCTGCGCCATTGCAGACGCACGGGCCGTTGGCGCAATCGTTGGCGGTGATCTCGTCGTCGCAGGTGCCGACGTCAGTCGCGCCAGTAACGTTGCTACAAGTACCTACTGTGTCGGTCAGCGTGCAGCTCTCACACACCCCATCGCATTCCGAGTTGCAGCAAACACCGTCTGCGCAAATGCCGCCTTGGCATTCGACGTCGTCGCTGCAGCTGTCGCCGATGGATTTGTCCCAGCATCCCCTTGTGCCATTGCAGGTGGCTTCAGCAGTGCACTCGTTTTCCGGGTCCTCGCCATTCGGGATTGCTTCGCAGGTACCGGAGGCGCAGCTTTCGCAGGTGCCGTTGCACAGCCCGTTGCAGCAAACGCCATCGGTGCACACGCCGGTTTTGCACTCAAAATTGTCGGTGCAGCTATCGCCTTGCTGTTGGGCGTAGCAGCTGCCGGAGCTGTTACAAGCCGTGGGGCCAGGGCAATGTAGGTCGCCTGGGTCCTCACCGTCGGCAACCGCATGGCAGGTGCCGTCATCGCCATCGCCGATGTCGGGGCCGGTGACGCAGCTGTTGCACACGCCCGTGCAGGCCGCGTCACAACAGACACCGTCCACGCAAAAGCCGCTGTTGCAGTAGGCGCCTTGGGTACCGCAGGGGTTACCTAACGAGAGCTTCTTGGTGCAAACGTTCTGGTTGCAGTAGTAACCTTCGCGACAATCGTCGTGGACTGCGCACTCGGCGCTGTAGGGCTGACAGAGTTGCTCGACACAGGCTTCATTGGGCGCGCATTCGTCGCTACTGGCGCACGCCGGTTTGCAGGTAAAGTCGAGGCAAAGCTCGCCGGGATTGCAGTCGCTGTTTTCGCGACATTCGGGGCCGTTTGGGCTGCCCACCTCCGGTTCGGAGGCATAACAACCAGTGAGACACAGAGCCGTTACTAGAATTAAACGATAGCCACGCATTGCAGTTCTCCTTGTTTGAAAACGTGGGTTGCGTAGCCTCTCTTTCAAGATTAGTGCCATGTGAACTCCCCCGATTTTGTTGCAGTTTAATTTTATAATTTGGGACGGTGTCTCATTTTGGGACGCGATGTGTAGCAATTTGGGACACGTGCCGGCAAGGGGGGATGGTGGCTTGCGTCGCTCATCGCGAATCTCCACACTGTGGGTGTAAGCTTCGCCCAGGATCTTGTCAGGCATTGAGGGGGCGTCCGTGGACCAGACCGCCATCTTTCGACACGCGCGTGAGCTACAGCAGGCCACTACGCTGGATGACCTGATGCGGGTTACCGAGCAAGCCGTGGCAGCAATATCGCGTTATCGTCAGACCTGGCTGGTGTTGCGAGACTCGGATCCGAGCATCGTGCGGCTCATCGCCGCATCCCAGGACCTCAAGCCCCTTGCGTTTGAGCGCTCACCGATCATCCCGGTCACTGGGGACCCGATGGTCGAAGAGATCCTAACCGCACACCACGTTGTCGTGGTCGAGGATGCGCGCACCGATCCGCGGACCAACAAGGCCACGGTCGCGCGGATGCAGAATCGCACCATCATTAATGTTCCGCTGTGCATTGGCGAGCGGCTGGTGGGGGCGCTCGGAATTGGCACTTATGGGGGCGAGGGGGTCCTGCCCCCGACCCAAGAGGAACTCGATGCTTTGGTGGTCTATGCGATGCAACTCGCGGCGGCATGGGAACGCGTGCATCTTTCGGAGGAACGCCTGCGCGCTGAACACGAGCGCCATGCATTGCAGCAGCGTCTCGAGGCCGTGCAGCGGCTGGAGATGATGGGCGTGCTCACCTCTGGGGTGGCACACGATTTGAACAACCTCCTGATGGTGGTCATCGCCAATCTCGAATCGCTCGATACCCCGATGGCAGCTGAAACGCGCGCCACAGTGGATGATGCCCTGGCAGCAGGGCGGCGCGCTCGCGATGTGGCAAAACAGCTTTTGGTTTTGGGACGGGAACCCACCGCCAGGCGCGAAACATTGGATCTGGCGGCGCGCGTGGCTGCCACGGTAGAGCTGATACGTGCGGCTGTGCCTCGCGGTGTGACTGTGCGGCAGTCAGTGGTAGCCAATCCAGCCATCGAGGGGGATCCCGTGCAAATCGACCAAGCGTTGGCAAACTTGCTGCTAAACGCTCGTGACGCCATTGGCGATCGGGGTGAGATTGTTACAACGGTGGACGCCGTGGATTTTGACGAAGCGGCCTGCCGGCGGTTGCGCTGGGCGCATGTTGGTCACTACGCCCGCGTGGAGGTGCATGACAATGGCTCTGGAGTGCCTCCCGAACTGATTGGCCGCGTGTTTGAGCCGCTGTTTACCACCAAGCCTCACGGCACGGGCTTAGGTTTGGCCGTGGTGTCGCAGGTGGTAGAACGCCATCATGGTTTCGTCCGTTGCGAAAGCGAGCTTGGGCGTGGCACCTCCTTTGAGGTCTATTTCCCAACAAAATAGTGGATCTCCCAACCCAGTTGCAGGTGAGGCGTCAGAGGGTGCAGGTATTCACTCCTCGGTATCCAGACCTGAACGGAGTCGGCGCTACCTCGCGCTGGTGGTGTCATCGCACCCACGAGGCATCGGTTGGTCAGGTCTGTTTGGGATCCAGCTTACAGGGATCCGACATTAGTTTGTGAGTGGGGTTAGGTGATGTCCAGGGGTTGTGGGGTGATGGAGTTGTAGATGCGTGGCATCGGTTTTCTGATTGTAACGATTTCTCTAGGTTTCTCGGTGGGTTGCAGCGGTAATGCTGGCAGTAAACAGACGTCCGGCAATCGTGAGGGCGATCACCTCGCGGCGAGTGATGCGGACGTTGTCGGTGATGTCGCAGGCACCGACTACGATGCGGCTCATACAGGCGGGGTGGTCCACGCCGACAATATGGCGGGTGTGATGCACGCGTCGGGCAAAACCGACCCGCTCAATAGCTGCGTGAGCTGTCATGGGGCTTCACTGCAAGGAGGCACCGGCCCCAGTTGTTACACCTGTCACGACGCCGCAGACCACACGAGCGTGCGCGGTGGTGTGCATCACCGCTCGGGCTCTAGCAGTAGCTGTGCGACTTGCCATGGTCCTGGCAATGGTGGTGGCCTGGGGCCAGCCTGTTCCGATTGTCACTAGCATCTCTTGGGCTTTGCGGTTCGCATTGCGGCCAAGAGGTTGCTGTTAAGCCTCGCACTTGACCGTGTCGATGCAATGGCGTCTGGTGCGTTGTTCAACGACTTATCGTGCGGAGGCAGCTATGCGCAGGTTCTTGGTGATGGTGGTGCTGGCTTTAACTCTGGGGGCTGGAGCTGTTCAGGCCCAAGAGCAAGACGTCGAGGGCGGGCACGATCACCCTCTGGTGACACGCATGCCTGGTTATTATCTGTCGGGCTACGACGTGAAAGAGTTCGACGTCATCGAGTCGCCCTACCTGTCGGGTACGGAGGCCAAATGGGAAGGTAAGACCTACCGGTTGGGCTACGCCATGAAGGGAGGCACCAAGCCCGTGAGCATGGCGCAGATCGCGCGCAACTATGAAGTGGCGTTGAAGAAGATCGGCGCCAAAGTGATGGCCGCCGACGGCCGCATGGTGATTCTGCGGTTGCAAAAGGGTGGCGATGTTTGGGTGGAGGTGCAGCCTCACAACGACGGCACTTCCTACGACCTGGTGATTGTGGAAACCAAGGCGATGGCGCAAGAGGTGGTGGCCGACGCTGCCGCGTTGAAGGCCGGCATTGCCGCCGAGGGGAAGGTCGCGGTGTATGGCATCTACTTTGATTCCGGCAAAGCTGTGGTGCTGCCGGAGTCGGAGCCAACGCTTGCGCAGATCGTGAAGCTTCTGAAAGACACTCCCAAGCTCAACCTGTACGTTGTGGGTCATACGGATGGTACCGGGGTCATCGACACCAACGTGAAGCTTGCGAACGACCGGGCAGCTGCTGTGGTGAAGGCTCTCATCGGCAAAGGGATTGCTGCCACGCGGCTCACGGCCGCAGGCGCGGGCCCATATTGCCCGGTGGCAAGCAACCGAAATGACGCTGGCAAAGCACGCAACCGCCGCGTGGAGTTGGTGGAACGATTGTAGGGGCGCCGGTGTGGTTTGCCATTGAGCTCTGCAGGCTCGTCGTCCAGCCGTAACGGTTGAACTGTCCCAACTACGAAGGTTATGGTGCCCCCGTACGAGGGCGGGGAGGGCACAACAAACATGGTCGTGGGTGTTTCCAGGTCGGAGGCGCAATGACGCCGATCGACATGCGTACGCTCGTGACGCTGTTCGTCGTTATCAACGCCGTCTGCACGGTGGTTGCGTTATCGTTATGGCGGCAAAGCCACACTCGCATTTGCGGTACGGCGTTTTGGGTTGCGCAACTGAGCTCGCAAGGGCTGGCCACCATTCTTATCGTTTTGCGCGGTCAGATTCCCGACTGGATGTCGATGGTTTTGGCGAACACCATCGCGGTGGTTGGCTGTGTATTCGGCTTGATGGGGCTGGAGCGTTTTGTTGGCAGGGTGCTGCGTCATTGGCCTCATTGGCTTCTGGTCGGGGTGTTCGCCGGTGTCCATTGGTATTTCGCCTTCATCACGCCCGACCTGGGCTTGCGTAATCTGAATTTCTCGGTCGCCGTGTTGTTGGTTTTTGGTCAGACCGCGTGGTTGGCG
>JAKLEG010000368.1 GCA_022703175.1 Myxococcota bacterium
GCAGCTGTAAGAGCACGCTTAGTGCTATGAGCGTTGCTAGGGAGGCGGCGCGCCAACGCCCGCGGGGTAGCGCTCGCAAGGCAAGAAAGATGGCGGGTGGGGCAATGGCGAGCATGAAATCGATCGGCTCGGCAAAGGCCAAGATGTCATTGGCTGTCATCGCCTGCCCAGCTTCGATGAACAGCCCCAGGCCAAGCCCGGTATGCATGGCAAACATTAGGCGCAGATGTGCACCTGCGGCACAGCCCACCAACAGTACAAACCCAAACAGACCAGCCCAACCCGATACGGAGAGTAATCGTTGCCACCGCCGACCCAGGAGGCGCTGAGTCGCATAGGCGATAAACCATGCCAACGCGGTGCATAGGGTCGCGAAGCTTAGCTCACGGGCAAAGAAACGCAGGCAGCCCAAAAAGGCGCCAGCTGTGGCCACAAACGAAAACGGTGTGACCTGTTCAGTGAACAGATAGTAGATGAGCACGAACCGGTAGAACCACCCGGCGATCAGCAACGTGGCAAAGAACAGCGCATAGGCGCCGCGTCCGCCCGCCGCGTTCCACATCACGCGCGAGAGCGCTTGCAGTCGCCGGCCCCAACCGGTGTTGCCAAGGATTCGCTGGCTCCATCGCATACTCGTCCTGCCTTGCTGCTAACCCCAGAAGCTGCGTAACGGCCCCTATAGACGCTTGGTGTTACGCATTCAACCCGAAGCCAGGGGTTGGCCGTCTGCTTGGAGACGGCAATCCGGGCATGATAAGAATCCAGGCACGAACTGCAACCTACGTTCTCCAAGTGAGTGACCGATGGAGCTCGAAATCCGTGATGTCCAATCTGCTGCGACTCACCTTATCAGTGAGAAGGGCATCACCTTAGGCCGCCAAGGTGGAGGCGCTGACTTGCCGGTGCCCGAGCGCACAGTTTCGAGCAAGCACTGCCGCATTTTTGCCAAAGACGGCAAGTGGTACCTTGAGGACCTGCGTTCCTCTAACGGCACGTTCGTCAACGGTGCACGTATTAATGCCCCGATGTTGCTCACCCCAGGCGTCAAATTCTCGCTGTGTCGCTACACCTATGAAGTCGCACGCATCCTCGGGGTTGCGATGAGCGGTTCGACCGCAGTGCTGGAGAATGCCGCGCTCGTGGATGCGGCCACCGAGCTGCAGTCGCCCCGCATGATGGGCGACCGCTCAAACGCCACCGCGACAGCGGCCGCCAAGGAAGGGTTGCGCGATATCCCTGCAGGGTTGCGATCGAACGCCAACCAAGCGTTTTCGGTGCCCACGGGTGACATGAAGGTTAACGAGTTTGCCTCCCAGGTCGGTTCTCCCGCTGCCGATTTGGCGTCGGGCTCGGTGAATGAGCCGTTGCCCTCAATCGCTCCTGCCAGCGGCGGTGCCCAATTCTTCATGACCGCCGTGCCCAAGGCCATCGCGTACTATTTAGCGGCCATTCCTCGCTTGGCGTTGAATCCTGTCGGCAGTGTACGTCAAGGCATTGCTTCACCGGCCTTCGGGGCGTTTTCGGTTCCGGAGCTTATCGCTTGGGCTTTGCCTCCCAACCTCTTAGGCGTGGTTGTGAGTTTTCTCGCCACGCTCATCTATACGATTGTCTGGGGGCAGATCGGGGCGTCGTTGTTCATCTCCCCCATCATTGGGGTGGCTGTGGCCGTGGTAGCGAGCATCATCACGGGTCTCATCTGGCATCCGCTGATGCGTTGGATTGTGGCGCTCCTAAAAGGCACCACCACTGACGTCTCGCGCTCTAACTACTTCGTGATGATGCACACGGCGATCCCTTTGACGACGTTGGCGGGAGCGGTCGGCATGTTTTTGGCCGTCGTTCCGGTGCCTTTCATCGGTGTTGTACCGGTGGTGATCGGTCTCGCGGCAAATCTGCTCCTGACATTCATTGCCTACGCCTGGTTTAAGTTCTTCGGCGTGATGAAGTGGGTCACGGTCGTTTTGTTAGTTTTGGGCGCGTTATCTTGTGTCGGAGCCGTGATGAACCTGATCGGCGTCGTGCGGGCCGGTGTGGCTCAGCTGAAGGGCGGTTCGGCAGCGGTCACAGAAATTGTGCCGTCCACAGCGGGTGCGAGCGCCGGCAGCGTCCCGGCGAGCAGCGTCACGCCCGTCGACGCGAAGTCAATAGCGGTACCGGCCGCAGCAGGCGGAGGCGTTCCAGTGGCGCCTGCCGCGGGGGGGACAGCGGCCGAGGTACCGGTACCGGTGCAGGTGCCGCCGCCGGCCCAACCAACTCCGCCCGGACCCGTGGGGGTCATGAAAGTGAGCGACCCCGCAGGTATAAGGGCCTCGCCGTCTGCGGGCGCGGGAACCGCGTATCAAGAGTACGTGCGAGAGCGCGACGCCGTGGAGGCTGCGCTGGATGCCGACCCCACGCTCCTCAAACAGCGCAACGTGTTGGCGCTGTACCAAGAGCTGCACAAGACCATCAGCAAGGTGAAGAGCAAGTGTGGTAAACCCAAAGGCGGCAAGAAGGGCGCCGATAAGCTAGACAAGCGCGTGGCTGACAAGCTGTGTGAGGCCGACCTCTATGACGAAACCCACAAACAGGTCAGTGAGTTGTATCACCTTGTGGGCTCGCGTTGATTCCTTGTCTGAACGCGGCGCGTTGAGGCTTCTCAAACGATGTTGATGCGCTCGTGGGTCGCTCGGTGCCGAGCGCTGCAGGTGTGGCTTCTAGCCGGACCCGGACGGTTTGGCGCGGCAGCAGTGCTGCTAAGTTTACCGATGTGGGTCTTCTTCCTGGGCGCTCGCGCGATGCCTGTCGACGAACCCGTCCGCTCGGCAGCGCACGTGCGAGGCTTGGTTGTGTGGCTCGGCTTGGGAGTGGGTGTGGCTGTGTTGGTGGCTGTGCTGGCGACACAGTTACGATACGCGCACGCCGTGGTGACCGCGTGGTTCGTGCGGTTAGCAGGCTGGCCGTTGGCTTTGATTCTCGTCGGCGTGGCGGCGGCGCTGCGACTCACCGCACTTGAGGCCGATGCCCCGGCCCGTCTGTTTCCCTATGGCCGGGCATTTACCACCGACGAAGGGCTGTGGGGTTTCTTGGCTACTGAATGGGCCGCAGGCCGCAGTCCCCTCGGCAGTCCCGAGTATTTGCCGGGAGCCTTGACGTTGCCAGCCACGGTACTTCAGCTGCTCTCTACCTGGTTGTTCGGCACGAGCTTGGGTGCGCTTCGGCTCACGACGGCGCTGTTGGCCAGTCTCCAGGCAGGGGCGGTTTATGCTGCCTGCCGACGCTGGTTGGGCGAGTCGGGTGCGGCAACGGTCGGCGTGTTTCTCGCCAGTAGTTTTTTCCTGGTGATGTATCAGCGCGTGGCCTTTGTAGATGCGGTGTTGGCGGCACTGTCTGCCTCTGCGTTTGCGCTTTGGCTTGCGAGCCGCGCTCAGAGTTGGCCGCAAGGTGTGCTGGTGGGGGCCATGGCCGGTTTGGTCGTAGCGGTCAAACCTTCTGGAGTGGCTTTCTTGGGCGGGCTTGGCTTGGCTGCCGTGATCGCGCTTTGGCAGGCGCGCCTGACTCGACGTACGCTTGAGTTCTACGCAGCCGTTGGGGTGGGCGGGGTGGCGGTAGCACTGGCGTTGGCGGCGAGCTATTTTGCATTTCCACTTTTGGGTCAGGCTGCGCTTGCTACGGTGACCAGCAATTTTGCGTATGCGCCAACCGGTGTGAGCCATGGGTTTGCACGTTTGGGCGAGGTGCTACGCCGCGAACCGCTTTGGGTGCATATGCCGGTCGTGGCGTTGTGTGGCTATCTTGGCATGTTGCGTTTGAGCCTGCGGCTTTTCCGCGCATCTACCCGAGACCCGCGGGAAGCGTTTGTGGTGGGTTGGTGGCTAGCCGGCCTGATGATGTTGGCAATCTTCGGCTATATCCCCCATCGGTATTACCTCCAATTGGTGGTGCCGTTGGTGTGTGCCGCATTGAGTTTTGTGAGCGCACTGTGGCGCGGCATCGATGAGGTCGGCGCTCGTTGGTGGCGCCCGCTCTTGGCTCTGCTGCTTGTGGCCGATCTGGTGTTTTCGCTGGGGCGCTACGGTGTTTGGTGGTCTGAGCGGCGTTTCACTCAACGCGATGCTGGGCGCGCGATTGCCCGTTACCTTGGGGTGAAGGCACAAAGCACGCAGGTTTCGGGCCCCTGGTCGTTTAATCTGGCGGTCTCCGGCAAGTTTAGGCCGCACGGCTTTCGGTTGCCGCATCTGACACCGAGGCAGATTGAGGCCGAAGGGGTGCACTACCTGCTTCGCGACCGTCTCGACCTGATGACCTACCCCGATCGGTTGGTGGCTCCGGGATTAACGCTGCGCCCGGTGTTGCGATTGTGCTTCTATTGCACCGACGAGGCTTCGCCCAACCTGGAGTTGGTGACCATCGAGATCCCCCAACCCTCTGTTATTCCTGCGGAATCCGGCGATTAGAAGGTGGGCCGAGCGCGCAACAATGCGTAGGAACCTGCGCCCGGAGCACGAAAACGACAATAGCGACCGCGCTTGGTGTTCCAGTTACGCGGGTACTGTACGAGCGCTGGCGCCACCGGCTTGGGTTCAAGCGGTCGACGTTGCATCCAGGCGTGCACGACTAGCAGGTCTTGGCGGTCAAACGCGGCGGGGCGCTCCTCACCAGCGGGAGCCACTTCTAAGGAACTCTTGCCGCGGGCCACGGCGCGGACCTCTTGGGCATGCCTCTCCGTGTCGGCGCCTCTGCCCTTGCCGCTGCTCGGTCGGGCTCCGGGGGCTGGTGGTTTCAGGCCATGGCCGGGCGGTTTGGCCGGGGGGCGACCGGTGCTCATGGGGCGTCCGGTAGGGATGACAGGTCCGTGAGCACAAGGACCAAGCGACTGGTGTCGCGGTTCATCGCATCCCGCTCCCATAGGTAGGTGCTGGTGTAGAGCTTATCGTTCAAGATGGCGAGCCGCGCATAGCTGCCGTAGGCGCCGTCGGATAAGAGCGTCGCGTGCGTCCAGGCATCGCCGCGCTCATACGCGAGCATCAGGTCGTTCTCGGTTTGATCGTGGTAGGCAAGGTAGGCGCGGCCAGTGGCGGTGTTGAACGCTAGCGAGGCGCTGCCGCCCACCACACTCAAGCGGCCATCTCGCAACCCATCATCGACGATCTCGACGCTACCAGTCGCGAGATCGCCACCGCGATAGAGGGCGAGCTCACCAGCGCCGGTTTGGAAAGCCACCGCGATGCTGTTGCCATCGGGGGCGATGGCCAACGACACGTATTGCCCGTGGTCGAGCACGGGGTCGCATACGAGCGGAGCCGCGGTAAAGCGGCTGATCCCTTCATCGAAGGCGAACTCGGCCACTGCGGCGCGCAGGTGTTTACGTGTACGGTCGTAGTAGGCCACCACCGGCACGCCCTGGTGGAGTCCGAGCGACGAGAACAGACCCAAGCCTTCGGGAAGACCAGCCAACGTGGAGTATGGTGTGGTTAGTCGGCAGATGGCTTGACCGTTGCCGTCATCTACGCACAGGTCGTCGGCGCCGCACGAGCTACCACAGGCGTCGGCCAGCTTGCGCAGGCAGACGCTGCCGTTGCCGCCATCGGTGACGCAAGCGAAACCATCAGGACAGCTGCCATCACAGGGCTCGGTCAATGTTTGTGGCAGGAGTTCGCGGCATTCAGGTTGTCCGGTGTTATCCACGCAACGTGAGTCACACGGGCAGCTTGTTTCGCAGCTGGTGCTCGGCAAATGACAAGCCGCCGCCGTGCCTTCGCGTACGCACAGCTCCGTGTCGAGGCAGGCATTGTTGCAACTGGGAATGATCTCGACGGGGGTGCGCTCCCAATCATCGTAACCCGCCGGCTTGGCGGTGAGACCGCGCGCATAGAAGACCCCCGAAACGAGCACGCCGCCCACCCGCACACGGTGGGCATAATAGGTCACGTGCGGAACACCGCGGCTGTCCAGCACCAGCGAGGCGTATCGCCCTACGTCGCCCACGTCGATGCCGGTCGCGTCGCGGCCGTCGTCAATGAGCGACACCGTGTAACTTTCGCTTAGGGCATCCCATGCTGCGTACTT
>JAKLEG010000369.1 GCA_022703175.1 Myxococcota bacterium
GTGCCGGCTGAGGTGGTGCAGCCGGGGTTGAGTTTGCCCGCATCGTTCACTGCGCAGCCAGGCAATGATGTCTGGGTCTATCCGCTGCCGGCACTGGCGGCCGATGCCGATCTCTTGGCGGTGCAGGCGAACGCTCGTGAGGGCATGGGGGTGAGCTTAGAGCGTGCTGTGGCAGCCGGGCGTTTTGAGGCGATGGGGACAGACCTTGGGCGCAGGCCCCACCTGGAAGTGCCGACGATGGCCAAGGGGAACTACCGCTTAAAGGTGTGGTCCACCGACCGTCGTGGTACGCCGCTGGGGCTGCAGGTGGCTGCTATCAAGGTGCCCGCAGGCGACGAAGGTGATCTCCGCAAAGGTTTGGCGTTGCCGGCCATTCCGGGTTTTGTGCCAGAGCTGGCAGCCAGCGTTGTGTCGTTTGAGACATCGGGGCAGTTCGGCGTAGTCGGGGGCACCGAGGGTTTGCGGGTTAGTTGTCGGAGGGAGCAGGCGGCCCATGACGTGATCGACGCGCGTATCTCTGGCTGTGATACTCGCATCTTTTTGACTCGGCCCGGCAAGGCAGTCGAGGTACAGGCCACGCGCCTCAAGCTTGAGCCTTGGAGCGCTGCCGCACCGATGACCGTAACACCGGGAGAGCGAGCCCAGATCGACGTGGATGCCCCTCCAGGGCCGTTGGTCGTGGTGGTGACCGCGCGTCGTGGCCAGCCCGGTTTGAGCGTGCACGCGGAGCGGGAAACGCGCCTGCCAGCCGTGGTTGTATCAGCGCCATGGGTGCGTGGCGCCGTGGCCGTGGCACTGAACTCGCGTAAGCCTGTGGCCGACGTATGGGCCGCGACGCCTATCGGAGAGCCTTTGGACGTCAAACTACAGGCCTTTGCCTTTGCTGAACCGAGCGACGCCAGCGGGTCGCCGCAGTTGACCGGTCGCCTGAACACACGCGAGGCGCGCGCCGTGACTCTACCCGCCGGGATAAAGCGGCTTGAGCTTGTGGCCGATTCGGGCACGTTCGCGGTGTTGCTACGCGGCGATGCCATGCTGTCAGTGCATGGCAATCCAGATGAACCGTTGAATGAGAGTATCGATACAGCCGCTGAGCGCTTGCTGTGGTTGCGAACCGGCGAAGGTGAAGGGGTATTTGCCGCGCAATTTGTGCCGCTTGCCAAGGGTAGTGAGGTGCCTGCGTTGGCAGTAGGGGTCGCGTTTGAACGTCAGTTAGCCACCTCGGGCGTGCAGCGCTTGACCGTCGCGCCCGACAGCGGAGGCGAACGGTTGCTTACGGTATTGGGGGTGGACAAAGATATGACGTTCGTCAGCACCGACGGCAACGTGGTGCGCGGGCAAACGCTTGCGGTGCCCGCACAAGGTGGTGTGGCGTATCTGCCGCATCGGCCAGGCTGGCTGTTGGCCTATTTGCAGCGTGGCAAAGAGAGTGCCGCCGGCGTATGGGGCACAACCGGGGAGGCTCCCGCCCGGAGCGTGAAGACACCGGAGCGGCTCGCGCTTTCGGGCGCACGCGAGACCCTCAAGTTGGAGGCGCGGGAGCCAACGGTATTTCATCTGCGCGGTGTCGAGCCGATGGCGGTGCGCATCAAGCGACCCGACGGGCATGTTGATGCGGCGGTTTACCCAAGCGGCTTGGCGTTGGACCTTTATGCGGCCCCAGGTACCACCGAAGTGACTGTTCGCGGTTTGGGTGGGCGTGCGCTCACCGGCAGCCTCGACATTACAACATCCACGGTAGCCACCATCGGTGAGGGGGTGGGGCCGGAGCTGCTGTTGGGGCCTGGTGAGGCGCGCTTCTTTGCCTTTGATGTCCGCCACGCCGGCAAGGTGGGTGTGGGTGTGCGCAGCGACTCAGATCGCGTCGAGACCGAGTTGCAAGATGCCACAGGGACGTTGATTGGAAAGGGCATCGCACAGATGCCCGAGCTCAAAACCGGCCACTACCTTTTGGTGCTGCGCTTGGCTCGGGACGCGACGCCTGCGCGGTTGCGTCCTGCCATTGTTGGATTGGTCCCGCCAGATACGGGTCCCCCCGATGAGGTGAAGCGTCAATATATCGAGGCGCCTGGTGCCAGCTCGGTTGAGTTCAGTGCTCAGCGCGCGCGGCCTGGCTATGGCTTTGGGCGCGGTCTTTCGACTGAGCCAATAGCCTCCGAGGACGAGGCGGGCGCGGACGTCGGTGATTTGGGCCGTGAGCAAGAGATGGAAGAACAACGGGGTGACGGTGGCTTCGACGGCGACGCGGAGGTCAGCAATGACGCAGAGTAACGGCGAACGCAGGCGCGGTGCCGCCCTGCGCTTAAGCTTCGTGATAACCGGGATCCTGGTGTTGGGGTTGGTGTTGGGTGAGGCGTGGGCCTTGGCACCGCAGCTCAGCCGACCGGCCAGCGGCAGCGGCACCGTGATTGTGCCAGATCACTTTCTGCGCCGCTGGGACCCGATTACGCTCTTCTTTGACTCCGACCGCGGTCCGATGCGCGGCGGTCCCGAGGATGCACCGAGCAAATACCTGACACTGACGCCCGCGCAACCAGGGGCCTACGTTTGGTTGGACGCGCGCACCTTGCAGTTTCGTCCTGTGGAACCTTGGCCGCCCCTCGCGCGGGTGCAGGTGAAAAGCGGCAGCACGCAATTGAGCCTTGCGACCTTGATGCCAGCGCCCAGTGACACGTGGCCTGATGCCAATGCTGAGGAAACCGGCGCGGTGCAGCAGATTCGCTTGACGTTCCCTGAACCGATCGATCCAGTCACCTTGCGGCGCATGGTGGCTATCGAGCTGCGGCCGCTTCCAGGAGTGGGGGCTGCGCAAGCGCGCTGGCTGTCCCGCGATGATTTCACCGTGAAGAGCATCGAGCGCAAGGACCGCAACGACGTGGCGCAGTATTTGTTGGAGCTGCGCCATCCGCTGCCCCACGGCATGCGCGTTTCCGTCCATTTTCAGTTGTCAGTGGAGGAGGGGCTGGGCGACTCAATGGCGGAGCTGAGCTTTACGACGGCACCGGCGTTTCGCATCACCCAAATCGGTTGTGGCTACGCGCAGCTACCCATCACGGTGCAGGGCACTCAGTATGGCAAAGAGCAACCGCTTAAGTGCCCAGCTGGCACCAACGTGGTGAACGTGGAGTTTTCGGCGCCACCCACCGGCATCGATTCGTTGAGCGGCCGCAACCTTGTGCAGGTGACGCCGCCGGTGGCGGAGCTATCGTTTTGGAATGCCGGCAGCCGCACGCTGCAAGTCACAGGTCGATTTTTACCGGAGACTTTGTACAAGTTGAGCTTGGTGCCGTTACCGCTCAAAGATGCCTCCGGACGGGTGCTGGAGATGGCCGGGCCGAGCAGTCTCTACCTGTATTTCCCGCGCCAAAATCCCTACCTGTCGACGACAAAGAGTACCGGGGTGCTGGAGCGTTTAGGGCCGCAGCAGTTGCCGGTGAGTGGGCGCGGCCAAGATCGGCTGGATCTGCGCATCTATAAGATCGACGCGTTGAACCGTAGCTTCTGGCCCTTCCCGTCTCGCCCCGTGAACGTGGATGAAGCCAAACGCCCGCCCGGCCCTGGCGAGGAGGCAGAGGCCTGGACCGCCATGGAGCCGATCTCTACCGAAGGGCTTCGGCACCAAATCGAGAGCCTGGGCTCGCCGCAAGTGTCGGAGATTGTCGCGACGCCGCTCAAGCGCGAAGGCTCGGCAGCAAGTTTCGGCTTAGACCTTAAGCAACATTTGGCCAAGGTGTCCGGGGCCGACAAACCAGGGACATACTTGGTGGGGTTGCGCCGCTTGGATGGTTCCACCGAACGCGCCTGGACGCGGGTGCAGTTGACCGATCTCGCGCTGACCACCTTCGAAGAGCCCACGCGGGTGCGTTTTGTCGTGACCTCGCTTGCCAAGGCCGAGCCGGTGCCGGGTGCGATGGTGCGGGTCGAGGGGGTCTCGGGCGACGGCGATGTCTGGGTCACCATTGCTTCGGGCATCACGGGGAAGGCTGGCGAGTTTGTATGGAGTGCACCCGGCGTAACCCGTTATCCACCGACCATTCGCCGCCTGGTGGTGCGCAAAGACGATGATACGCTGGTGCTCGACGCCAACGCACCTCCTGAGAACTACGCCGACAACCAATGGTTTGACGGTGGTGATCGGTGGTTGGGTTGGACCCACGCCGACCTTAAAGAGCGCAGCCCGCAAGCCGAGACGCTGTGCCACCTGTTTCCAGAGCGGCCAGTGTACCGCCCCGAGGAGCAGGTGCACTTGAAGGGCTATTTGCGTACCCGCGAAGGCGGGCGATTGAGTGTCGTGCGTGAATTGGAACGGGGAACCTTGGTGGTGCAAGGCCCTGGCGATTTGTCGTGGCGGCTACCCGTGGAACTTAATCGCTATGGCAGCTTTTACCACACCTTTCACGAAGCCAATGTGCCCACGGGCAATTACCGCGCCTATTTCGAAACGCCGAAGGGAGAGAGTCTCTGCCACGCGGCGTTCAAGTTAGAAGCGTATCGCTTGCCGGAGTTTGAGTTGGTGGTGAGTGGCCCCGACAAGGTGCCGTTGGATCGCGACTTCCAGGTGACGCTCACCGCCACCTATTACGCTGGCGGGCGTGTGGCGAATCGCCCGGTACGCTTTCGCGTCACGCAGTTCCCTTACACCTGGTCGCCCGAGGCGCGGCCCGGTTTCGTGTTTTCATCAGATGGACGATTTTCACGCCTCGGTGGCGGTGAGCTGGGCAAACTTGAGCGCGAGATGGCCACCGACGATAAAGGAACGGCCACGTTAACGTTGAGCCCTGGGCTTGAGCCTACCGCGACGCCCCGGAGCTACGTGATTGAGGCCACCGTCACAGGGGCCGACGATCAGACGGTCACGACCACCCGCAGCATCTTGGCTTTGCCCCCATTTGTGTTGGGCGTGAAGGTGCCGCGCACGGTGGAAAAACAAAAGCGCCTGAGTGTCCCGATTTTGGCGCTCGGGCCCGATGGCAAACCGGTTGCTGGCCAGGAGATCACCGTGCGGCTGCTGCATCGGCAGTGGCACTCGTTCTTGGCGGCAGGCGATTTCTCAGAAGGCGCGGCCAAGTACGTCACCGATGTGGTGGATGAGAAGATTTTTGAGACTGTCGTCAAGAGTGGTCTAGAAGAAACGCGCGTTGAGTTGGCGCTGCCGAAGGCAGGCGTATTTTTGGTAGAGCTGTCGGCCCGCGATCGCTTGGGTCGCGCCCAAGTGGTGTCGGTGGACTTCTTTAATGCGGGCGACGAGCCTGTGACGTGGAGCAAGCCCAACCAACAGATCTTCTCAGTGGCCACCGACAAAGCTGAGTATGCACCCGGCGATACCGCCACGTTGGTGCTAAAGAGCCCGTTCCAAACGGCACAGGCGTTGGCCGTGGTGGAGGCGCCGGAGGGAAACCAATACAGCACTGTTGCTGTGAAGGGGGGGCAAGCGCTGTTCAAGTTGCCGGTGTTGGGCTCGTACACGCCGCGCGTGCCTGTTCACTTTTTGTTGCTGCGAGGCCGCGTCCGTGGCACCGAACCGATTGCGGCTACCACGACGGACCTCGGCAAGCCCGCCACGATGGCGGCCACCGCGTGGCTTTCGGTCGCGCCTATCGACAATATGATCGATGTGAGCGTGACGGCGCCCACCACAGCGCAGCCGGGCACCAAGATCAAAGTGCAGCTGTCGTTGCGAACTCCGAAAGACAAGAAGCCATTGTCGGGTGAGGTGACGCTGTGGTTGGTGGACCAAGCGGTGTTGGCGTTGGGCAAAGAGCAGCGCCTAGACCCCGTGCCTGACTTCATCACGCAGGTGACGTCGCACCTAAGTCTCCATGACACGCGCAATGACGTGGTTGGTTTTCTGCCGTTCTCCGAGACGCCAGGGGGTGACGAAGGGGAGCCTGGCGGCGAGGGCTTGTTGGATCGCGTGACCGTGCGGAAAAATTTCAAGACTGTGCCCTACTACAATCCGGGTGTTGAAGTCGGTCCGTCTGGGATCGCCACGGTGACGGTGGAGTTGCCCGACAACCTG
>JAKLEG010000037.1 GCA_022703175.1 Myxococcota bacterium
TAGCGTGTCGGGTACGAGCGTTTCACATGCCTCGACACTACCATCACCAGACTCGGGTAGGCCGGCGCGTCCAGGGTTTGCCCAGGCCTTGAGGTAGGCTGTAGGCTTTCGCACAGTCTCCCAGCGCCAGCCGATGCGCCAATCCCGATGCATGAAGCTGTGGGCGCCAGCCCCCAACCCCAAATACGCTGCGCCGGTCCAGTAAAGGCTGTTGTGTCGGGCACGCGCGTTGGGACGAGCGTAATTTGAGACCTCGTAGTGTTCAAAACCGGCAGCCGTTAGGCGCATGCGGATGCGCTCCATCATCGCGGCCTCATGATCTTCATCTACTGCGACAAGCCGCCCTTGGCTGCGCGCGCGCGCGAACAGAGTGCCGTCGTGAAAGGTGAGGGCATAAAGCGACACGTGCTCAATTTGCAGGCGTTCGAGGGCGTCTAGGTCCTCTTCCAACTCGCGATCGGTTTGACCGGGGACGGCGAAAATCAAATCAACGCTGATGTTGTTAAATCCCGCCTTGCGCGCCAACGCCACGGCCTCCAAACCTTGTTGGGCCGTATGCGCGCGGCCTAGGCGGGTTAGCAATCGGTCGTGGGTAGATTGCCAGCCGATGCTGAGTCGGTTGATGCCGACAGCGCGCGCCTCGGCTAGGGTGGCGGCGCTTACTGTGCCGGGGTTGGCTTCGAGCGTTATCTCTGGTTGCGGCACGAGGGGCAGCGCGGCGGTGAGATGTGTTAGCAGGCGTTTGAGCTCGGCTGTGGGCATCAGCGACGGGGTGCCGCCGCCAAAATAAACCGATTCGATTGGCTGATCACCCAAGAGTGGACGTCGTGCAGCAAATTCCGCAAGCAAAGCATCGACGTAGCGTCGCCATGGTGGTTGACGCGAGGCGTACGAGTTGAAATCGCAGTAGGGACACAGCGAGGCGCAATAGGGAATGTGAACGTAGAGTCCGGCGTGCAAATTAGGCTCGGCCTATTTTTGGGGTGCGGTGGTGACCGTGCTGATGCGCAGGCGGCCCAGCAACATCACAATGCGCGCCTGTTCAGCAGGGTCGCCGTCGGCTAGCTTCACGTGGGTGGCATCAGCGATCGGCTGGTTCCAGGTCGGATCGACAGTTACCCACCGGCCTGCAACCCAGATCTCAGCCCAGGCGTGCCAACCAAAACCATCGCCGGGAGGCCAATAGGCGATACCGACCGCCACACGCGCCGGGACACCCATCGCGCGTGCCAAGGCCACGTACAAGATACTGTGTTCTGTGCAGTCACCCCGCGCCGACGTCAGAGCGTCTAGCGCATTGGAATAGGCCGGCACGTAGGCGTCGCGCACATAGCGATAGACGAACTCGATGAGCCGCTGGTTAAGCAGCGAGACTTCGCTTGCGCCCGCAGCCGCCTGTTCCGCCGCCTTACGGATGGCAGGCGCGTCGCTCTGAATGAACGGGGTCGGCGACAAGAACTCACTCAACCCTTGCTTACGCGCCTCCTGGGCATTGGCTCGCACGTCCGTGGCGGCAATCGGTGTGTCCTTGGTGAGAGTCAACTCGACGCTGTCGCCACGCGCCACTGCCACTTGGCGAGGCCCTTGTGGGGGTAGGGTACCACCGAACCCTGTAAACGTGACCAGGATGCGTCCTTGCTCGGTGGGTTTGGCAATGGGTTGCGGTGGCTTCACCACAGCGCTCACCAGCAAGTCCTGGGCGTAGTCGAGCTTTTTGGCGACATCCGGCGGCTCCAGGCGTGCGACAAAGAAGCCACCAACGCGAGATTCGAGAACAGTGCCGGCCGCATCTACAAAGGCCTGCTCTTCAATGCCCAACTCAGGGTACTTGGTGGTGATGCCGTAGACTTTGGTCGTGACGCCCGCGAGCACGCGATCTTCTGCGCTCGTGACTGTGTGGAGCATAGTGACCTGTTTTTGCATCGACGCATCAAAATGATGAACGGTGAGGCTTGCTCCCACTTTGCCTTGGGCCACCAAACGGTCCACTGCTAGTGCGTCTTGGAGTGTGTCGTTGACGGCGAAGGTTTGTCTTTGGGTGGCTTGTCCTGCCTCAATCGTGAGCGCCACGCGCCCCTTCGTGACTTGGCCTGTGACCTTGACACCGCCTGCAGCAGCTTGTTGCGAGAAGCTGATGGTTGTCAGTTGACCACTGGCCACGTCGTAGCTTCGGCTCTCGGTGAGCGTCACCTTGGAAGTATCACCCATGCCGGTGACCGCAGCCTGCAGCTCAGTACCCTGCTCAACCTGCTTGCCGACCTTGAGCATTGAGCGCATCCAGCCGACCTTGCTGCCATTCAAGTAAATGCCATACGTCCGATCGAATGGCTCGGGTAGGCGCACCGGGGCGCTATGAGCGATCGGAGAGAGCACTACCAACACCAAGACAGCGATGGCTGCTGTAAACACAGGGCGCATTGAGAGACTCCGTGCCAAGAGGGGGTTAGCCGCCAGCCCTGGGCGGGGCGCCAATGATGATGGTTTGGCGCCGCGTGGGTTGACGATCGAAGGTACACAAAAATGCGATGAGCTCTGCCTCGCCGCGGCCAGCAAAGTGCTCGAATTCAACGCCTACACCGGCCATGGCATCGCCGCCTTCGTGAGGGAGGTCGACTCGCACCACTCGCCCGTTGCTTTCGAGGGCCTCGAAGCTGCCGTCTGGGCGCAACGTGACGCTTACGGGGGTTTCTAAGGGCGGCAGCTGCTCGCACCGCAACATGACGCCGCCGCGCGAGATATCAATCGCGCGCCCAGCAAAGACGCGACCGCCGTAGCGGAGCTCGGCAGGAAAATCGGTGTTGTAGCGGACAAAGGTACGTCCGTGCCGAGTGTCCGAACGGAGCCGGTTCACCGTTTCGGCGATCACCACGGGGTGATCCGTGCGTGCCCGCACGGCACTGCGGTCGGCATCGACGTTGCCAAATAGGCCGTGGGCGGCGGGATCTGCGAGGAACACGATCGGCACCAAGCCGAGCCCTGCATGTCCTCTGAATTGTTCCGGAATCAGGCGCTGACTAGGCGAGGCCGGATGAGCGTCGATAATGACCGCCTGGTAGCTAGCCAGGTTCATGCGCTCGACCCCTTCGGCGACCGTGATCGCCAGATCGGCGCCGAACCCGCGCTCGAACAGGCCTGCGGTCAGGCGGGCGGTCAGCTGCGGATCATTCGAAATGAGCAGCACACGCGTCTTGCTCTTGGGACGAACCGGATGATGTGACTCGGTGAACGACGCGGTGCGGCTGGCCGACATGATGGCGCCGCGCAGCGATGCGAGCACCCGGTCGATGTTGAACGGTTTGAATAAGACATCCACGGCGCCAATGGCATTGGCCGCGTGGATCCAGGGTACTTCCAGGCCTTCGGTAACAGCCACAACTGGCAATGGTTGCTGTGAAAGGCCCAGCGCCGCCACGACGCTTGGGGCATCAAAGGCATGTGATGCGACGTCCACGAGCGCGACGGCGGGGGGATTGCCGCCTGCAAGCGATTGGCCAAACGTGGCTGGGTTCTCGTGGGTTTCGACGTGATAGCCTTTGGATAGAAGCAACTCGTTGAAGGCGGCTTGGGCACGCGGATCTTGCGTGCACAGCGCAATCAGTTGTCCCGAGCCCCGACCCGGGCCAACCCCAGCCAAGCCTTCGCGCAGCTGCAATTCTTGGATGTGTTCGCGCAAGAAGACTTTTCGGACCAAGGCCGCGACCGCCAGACGCATGTCGGTGGCCATCGGCAGAAATGGGCGCAAGGCCTGCAACATTTCGGCGGCGTTGCCATAGCGGTCGTCTGGCTTGCGCTCCAACGCGCGTAGCATCACGGCCTCCAACTCCGGCACGATCGCGGGATTGATCTTGCTGGGTTTGGGGACCTTGGCCCGGCGGTTGAGGCGCATCACTTTGTCTTGATCGTCGCCGACGAACAGTCGTTCGCCGGTAAGAATTTCGAACAACATCACGCCTACCGCGAAGAGGTCGGCGCGTTGGTCGACGTCAGCGCCCTCCAGTTGTTCGGGGGCGAAGTAACCCAGTTTACCGGCTAACTCGCGGTTTTTCTCGACGCGACCGGCGGCAATAGCGGCTACGCCGAAGTCTCCGAGTTTGACGCGTCCATCGAAGGAGAGGAAGACATTAGCGGGGTTCACGTCGCGGTGCACGAGGCGCAGGCGGATGCCGTCCGCATCGCAGAGATCGTGGGCATATGAGAGCCCCTTGAGGGTTTCGCCGACGATGTGCAGCGTGACCGGAATCGGGATCTGTTGCCGTGCGCGTTTGCTGCGCTGGACCAATTCGTCCAAATCGCGGCCGTCGATATACTCCATCGCGATGAAGAGCTTATCGTCTTGGGCCCCGGCCTCGAACGTGCGCACGATGTTGGGATGGTTGAGCATCGCCAACACGTAGGCTTCATGGCGAAACAGTTGCACGACCTGCGGGTCGCGCGAGAGTTCCTCGTGCAGTATCTTTACCGCAAAGGTGCTCTCGGCATAGGTCGGATGAATGTGGCGTGCGCGCAGCACTTTGGCGACGCCGCCGACACCAATGTCTTGGATCAATTGATACGGGCCGAAAAATGCCGGCCCGGCGTTGGCGTCGGTTTTGTTGCTCGAGGGCCCAACCGGGATGTCGATGTCCAACCCGTCGAGTAGGTTGACGGCTTCTTCCATACCGTTCCCCGCTGTGTCTCACCTGCTCCCCAGGTGTCACCACCACGACACAGCGTCTATCCCAAGAGTTTATGCTCAAATGCGCGCATTCGCCAACCGCAAAAAATGTGCGCCGGCAGGCTCTGGGAGCGGCTGGCCGACGGTGCTATGGGGCCAGGTTGTGCGCGAACGAAAGTTGGCCAACGCGCCTCTGGATGATTGTATGGCAAGAATTGCGATTTTGACGCCGCCGCCGCTCAAGCCCTCTGAGCCAGGGCTTTCAGGCGCAGCGGCTGCTGCGGAGCTCCGCCGCCACGGCGTGGACGCTATTTCGTTCGATACTGCGGTTGATTGGTTGCAGCATGCTTGCCAGCGCGATCATCTAGAAAACTTGTTACATTCGCATGTTGAATTCTCCGCGCGTCACGAGCGCTCACGTTTTCGGCGTGCCATTGCCGCGATCACTGCTGTGCCATCGCCCTTGTGTAGGGCAGAGACCTACACGGATCGGCGTCGCTATTCTTCGGTGATTAGCCACGTTGAAACCGTGTTGGAGCTGCTTACGCGACCCTATCCGTGGCTCACCGTTGGAATTGCGACGCTGACAGGCAAGGCTCCCGACGCGCGGGCTGAGTCGGCGGCGTGGTTGACCGAATTTGCGACACAGCCGGGTCCGTATGACGACTACGTGGCAACGCGGTTGGTGCCGTGGCTTGTGGCCGAGGGCATCACGCATGTTGGCTTCTCAGTGGCATTTCAGCAGCAGGCACCAGTTGCCTGTCGGTGGGCGACGCTGTTGCGCGAGGCGCTTCCAAACTTACCGCGAATTTTGGGCGGGCCCTTCGTCAGCTGTCTCAAGGCCGTGCAAACACCGATTACGCGTGAACCTTTTGTTCGCTTTGATCAGGTGCTGGCAGGTCATGGTGCCGATCTCGCCGCCTTGGCGGTGGCGCTCGGCGGCATTGCCGAGCCGCTTGGGCCGCAACCAGTTTTGAGCGTCGACCTTGAGCATACCCGTTGGCAGGATTACTGGGCG
This sequence comes from Myxococcota bacterium, assembly GCA_022703175.1. Lineage (GTDB taxonomy): Bacteria > Myxococcota > XYA12-FULL-58-9 > XYA12-FULL-58-9 > XYA12-FULL-58-9 > JACRCV01. The sequence goes on from JAKLEG010000037.1 coordinate 5,673, forward strand.
CCTGTGCCAATCGTACCTGGGGCTTTATCGCGTGGTTGCTATTGGGGACACTGCACCTTTTGTCCTGAAGAGCTGCAAGCCAAGGGAAATGTGTGCGATCTCGCGATGCTTGCGGTCTGGTTGGATGCGGTCGCGGCGCGTTTTCCTGCCGGGGCGATGCTGCATCTGACCGATGCTGCGCTGCCGATGGCACATCTCAGGGTGTTGGCGGAGCGGATCGAAAGACAGCGATTGCCACTAAAATGGCATGGCTTCGTACGACTGGAGGCTGAGCTTGCAGATCCCGCATTTGTCGCTCAGCTTGCACGCGGCGGCTGCGCCATGCTGCAACTCGGTGTTGAGTCTGCCTCAGCACCTTTGCTGAAGCGGCTAGGAAAGGGGCAAACCGTCGAGCGCTCTACGCAGGTGGTGCAGACCTTGGCGGCGCATGGCATCCGCAATCAGATCTATTTGCTGTTTGGCGTGCCGGGGGAAACGGAGGCCGATCGTGAGGCGACCCTTCAGTGGGTGGTGGCTCAGGCTTCGGCAATTCACGCTATCAATACAGCGCTTTTGAACCTGCCGCGCCAAAGCCTGATGCATCGCTTTCCAGAGCGTTTTGGTATCACCGAGTTAGTGCCGTTCAGCCGTGTTACGGACCTATCGCTGTACGAGGATTTTCGTTGCGGTAGCTCGCACCCGCGCTTAGAGGCTCGGCGGTTTTTGGGTCAGCGGTTTTTGAAAGATCCAGCCGTGCGGGCGATTGGTCGAGACTTGCGTTCGACTTTTAAGGCCAATCATCTCTGTTTCTTGTAGGACGTACCGCGCTTGTGTGGCCCAAGGTGAGACGTTAGCGTCGTAGCCCATGGTCAGAACTCACATCCGACTGTCACCGCACGTCATACCTCATCGCTACGATATCTGTTTGGCGGTCTCGCCCAGGCGGCCGCGCTTTTCTGGCAGCGTGCAAATAGCGGTGTTGCTACGGGAGCGCGCTCGAAGGCTCATTCTGAATGCACGGGGCCTCGAAATTGAACGGGCCACGGTGCGCCAAGGTACAGGGACCAGCATTCTGCGCGTGCGCGCCCGACCTGCTGATCAATGCGTCGAGCTGACGGCTCCGAGCGAGCTGAGCCCCGGGGCTGCGATGCTAGAGCTGATGTTTTCTGGTGCGCTGTCGTCGGGGATGCACGGGTTGTATTTGGCACGAGATGGTGCCGACGAAAGCATCGTGTCGCAGTGCGAAGCGACTGACGCGCGGGCGATTTTCCCGTGCTTCGATGAACCCAGCTTCAAAGCAGCGTTGGTGTGGACCATTCGTACCGATCCCGGGCTCGTGGTCATTACCAACGGCGCTCCCCAAGGGATCCATCGCGGCGCCAGCGTGTGGGAACATAGGTTTCAAGCCACCCCACCGATTTCGACCTACCTCGCAGCCGTAAGCGTCGGCTCCTATAAGTGCGGCCGCATGCGCAAGGTGGGGAAGGTTCCGTGCCGCGTGATCACTGTGCCTGGCAAAGAGCAGCAAACCGAGCTTGCCCACGCCATTACCAAGTTCGTCTTGCCGTACTATGGCGCCTTTTTTCGGCATCCCTATCCTTTCGCCAAACTCGACCAAGTGGCGGTGCCCGGTTTTGACGCTGGTGCGATGGAAAATGTCGGGGCCGTGTTTTATCGCCAGAACCTCTTGCTGATGCAGCCAGGCGCAGCGTCGTGGCAGGCCCAGAAACACATCGCCGAAGTGGTGGCGCACGAGCTTGCCCACATGTGGTTCGGCAACTTGGTGACAATGGCCTGGTGGGATGATTTGTGGCTGAACGAGGCGTTTGCGAGCTTCATGGCCTATCAGGCCGTGGACGCGTGGCGCCCTGCTTGGCGGCTTTGGGATGATTTTCTTGAGGCGAGTCAGGCCGCGATGGCTGCCGACGCTTTGGCCAGCACCCATCCCATCTACACGCCGGTGACGAATCCCGGTGAAGCCACCGAGTTGTTCGACGTGATCACGTACGACAAGGGCTGTGCCGTGTTACGCATGGCTGAGTCCTTCATTGGCGAGACAGCTTTTAAGCGTGGATTGCGGCACTACATTGCGCGGCATCAGGGCGCCAACGCCACGGGGGCAGATCTTTGGCGGGCACTGTCGCAGGCCAGTGGCATGCGTTTAGGTGCGTTGATGCAGGCATGGACCACCACGCCGGGTTTCCCGGTTGTGAGAGCCAGTCTTAGTCAGCGGCGTGGCAAGACGGTTGTCGACCTCCACCAGCGGCAATTTTTCTCTGAGCCTAAGCGAGCACGCACCACGAAGGGCAAGCCGTGGCCTATTCCGATGACGTTGCGCTTTGCCGACGACCGGGGTTGCCACACAGTGCGGTGTTTGTTTGCGAAACGTCATCAGCGGCTTACGTTGCCTGCACAAGGAGAGGTGCGCTGGTGTTACCCCAACGCCTCTTCGGTGGGTTTCTACCGCCAAGAACTCGATGTTCCGATGCGCCAAGCGTTGGCGGCCCACCTGCCTGAGCTTGCGCCCTCTGAACGGATGATGCTGCTTGAGGACCAGTGGGCGTTGGTGAAGAACGCCAGCGCGCCGATTGGCCCTTTTTTGGAACTCCTGAATGCCTACGTTCACGAAGACGACCATCTCGTGACTCGGTCATTGGCCGCCAAACTGCAATCGTTGGACGACTTGCTGGTTTTGCCGGAGCTGCGCCCTGCGTTTGCTGCATGGGTGAACCACCTGTTCGCAGCTCAGCTTGCTGACCTCGGTTTTGAGGGCGAGGCCGGCGAGGTACCCGCCCGCTCGCTGCGTCGTGCTGTCGTGCTGCAGGTGCTTGGGCGTCAAGCGCGACACCCTGATGTGCTGGCTTTTGCTGGACGTGGTCAACGACAGGAGGTCCGAGCGCCCGAGCGGGCCGAGCCCAATCTCGCCGGGGTGGTGGTGCAACTGGCGGCGATTCACGGCAACCGCAGCCAGGTGTCGCGCTATCTGCGCGAGTACGTCCAGCGCCGGCGTAAGCGTCTAAGCCCCGAGTTGCAGTCTCGCTATCTGGGAGCGCTCTCCGCCTTTGAGCAGCCGGACGCGATTGCGGCGGTGCTCAAGATTTGCGGTGACGGTAGTTTACCGCAGGATCAGCTCCGCAGTGTGCTTGCACCGATGTTGGGCCAACGTCAAACCCAGCGTGCTGCGTGGCGTTTTGTTGCGGCACGATGGGGCACTCTGGCACCGCGCGTCGGCGCTATGGGGTTGTCGAGATTGGTTGAGGCGATGGGGGCTTTGCCGGCAGATCTGCGTCCGGAGCTTACCACCTTGTTTCGTGCTCACCCGATCCCTGAAGCCAAGCGCGCGATGGTGAAGGCCTTGGAAACGATGGCGCTACGGGCCGGCATCGCGCGGCGTGAGCGTAGGCACTTGGCCGATTGGCTTAACGCATACGCTAGCCGTCTAGGCGACCACTTCAAGTCCGTGTAGTCTCGTAGACATGGTGTTGGGCGGTATCAGCGCGAGTACACAAGCGGAGATCGATCTCCACCTGCATAGCAACATCTCCGATGGTGTGCAGGCCGATGATCACTTGGTGGAGCTGGTGATGCAGGCCGGCGTGGCGGTTGCGGCAGTGACCGACCACGACAGCATTGCCTCAGCACTCGATCCAACGTTGGTGGCGCGCTTGCGCGCGCTTGGAGCGCAGGCACCTCGGTTTGTCCCCGGCGTGGAGTTTACCTGCTGGTTGGATACGCCTATTCGGCCGGGTTGTCGGCAAGAGGTACATGTCGTGGGTTTGGGCTGCAACCCCTATCAACCCGCGTTGCAGGCAGCACTCAGCCGCCAACGGTTGAGCGCCATTGCGCGGATCCGAACCTGCGTGGCGCGGCTGAATGCCGATGGCTATCCGTTGCGTTTTGCCGAAGTGGGCTTTGCCGCGGCGCGCCAAGGTTTGCACAAGTGGCATATCGGTAAAGCACTGGCAGCACATGGTTATGCAGGCTCGGCCGAGGTCGCCGTTAAGACCTTGGTTTCGCCGCGTTTTCCCAAGCCAGAAGCGGGCACGACCACCGCGCTGCTGACGCCTGCTCAGGCTATCTTGTTGATCCGTGCGGCCGGGGGCGTGGCTGTGCTGGCGCATCCTCAACGCAACGTGCCTGCCAACGACCCAGCGGCCGCGACCGACTTGCTTGTGAGCTTCAAAATGCACGGCCTGGACGCAGTAGAGGTGTATCGGGTCGATCTGCCGGCGACGGAACGGCCAATGTATGAAAAGGTCGCACAGTCCCTCGGCCTGTTGTTGAGCGGTGGTACCGATTATCACGGCGCTGGTGACACAGGTGGGCCACGTTTTCCTGGGGATGCTCACGCGCCGTTGTCGTTGTGGGCGCCCCTAGAGGCGTTGATTCACGCGCGGGGCGGGGTGACCGATGTTTGCGATGTGGCGCCGAAGAGCTTGCTGCACGCCAATGCCGCCGAGCGTTTGCTCTTGGGAAACGTCCAACGCCGCCGACGTGACAGCGCGCCCTGAACCGGATACAGGGGCGCCACCTTTTGGGGACCTTATGAACCAGAAAAAAGCCGCTCCAGCGATTCCTGTGCACGAGTTATCTCGGTATTTCAGAGTGCCCGCACGTGGCATTGCGGTGGATTATCCAGGCCGTGAGATTTTACTGCAAAGCCGCATCACCAATATCTCTAGTCGGGGCGTGTTTGTGCGAACGCGTCGCCCCTTCTTAGTGGGCACACGGATCAGCATCGCATTTTGTCTGCCCACCGCCGACCGTGCGATTAACGCCACCACGGTGGTACGTTGGTCGACGGCATCGCAGCCCAATGAGCGGCCCAAGGGTGTGGAGATCGCGGACGGGATGGGACTCGAATTTGTGCGCATTGCGCGGCCCGACCGCAAAGCGATCGAACGCTACATTGAAAATTTCATCGTGCGGATGCGGTCAGGAAAATCCGCCTAGGCCGAGGTCCGACCCAGGCGGTGGAGTTACCTTAGCAACCTAGGGGGCCGATATTCAGCACGTTGTTGTCTTCACGACACTCATTGTTGCTGTCACCACTCATACCGGAATCGACGGAGACCCAGGCATCGCGTGAGCCCGAGCCGCCTGCGGCGATGGGGATGACGACCAATTCAGCCTCGCCCGGGTTGAGCACGGCGCGGGTGATGCCTTGGCCCAACACGGTACCGCTGGCGGGTGGACCGGCATAGACCGTTACGCTCACGCCGCCCGGCAGCTGCAAAGCGCCATGGTTCTCCACCCAGACGCCAATCGCGCCAGCGGCCGGGCATTTGGTGCGCTTGATGACGTCACCGCACGTGGCATCGGGGGCGCGCAGGTCGGGGGTGTCTGCTGTGCCTTGGATGTTTTTGCGGAAGCTGTTGTGGGTGGTGAGTAGCGTTTGATGCGCCGGCACACTGCCGTCATCGTTGATGTTGGTGATGTAGTAGGCATGCTGGTTCCAAATCGTGCGCGTCGGCACCCAGTTGTCGGCAGCGTCACCGAATACAGCTATGCCGTGCGTCGGCACGAAACCATTCGTCAGATCATCTGGATCGGTGCGACCAAAGTCATTGGCAGCGACAATGATCTCCGCATTCCCGTCGCGGTTTACGTCTGCAATGACCGGATATTCATAGGCGGTAAATGAGGAGTTCGGCCGCTCCCACGTGCACATCTCGGCATCACAGCCCGAGTACCCAACCGGTGGATTGCCGCCGTGGAAGGTGTAGATGCGCAGGTATTGCTCGTCGTTGTAGACCACCTCGGCGCGACCGTCGGCGTCGAAATCGAACACGCTGGAGCCGGTGCGGGAGCTTGAAGTCTCAAGGATCTCGCGTTCCCACAAGACACTTAGGAAACCATCGTTGACGTCGAGAACCGCATAACGTCGTTCGCCCGCAACACCGATCTCAGCTTGGCCATCACCATCGAAGTCTGCAATCGTTGGTGGGCCACCAGCAAATGAACCGAACGCCGCGTCTTGCGGAATATGCAAGCTGTCCAACAACGAGCCGTCATTGTCGAGCAGGAGCACGAACTCGTCGGCGACCAGCACCATTTCGAGCGCATTGTCGCTGTCGAAGTTGGCAGCGGCCGGGAAACCGTCTTGGGTATCTTTATAGGGGTCCACGGTGATGTAGATCGCCGCGTCGATGTTGGTGCTGCGGGATTCATCCACCACGTATTGATTGCTCTCGGTGTCCAACGTGTAGATGGTTCTGCCGCCCAGGATCTCTAGGCTCGAATCGTTGTTGTCCAAATCGACCGCGACGGCCAGCGAGCCTACGTGCCAGAGAGCGTCGGGTTTCACGAAGTTGTCGGCCGAACCGGCCGGGTTGGCGATGGGCCATGGGGTACCGTCGGCCTTGAACAGATAGGTGCCGTACAGAATTTCGGGCGAACCATCTTGGTTCATGTCGGCAATCGCGACGCCACCCCAGTTGAACATCGAACCGGTGTTGAAGCAGGTGCCGAGGGTCGTGCAATCCCACGCCACGCTTCCGTCGGCGTTGAACGCCACCAGGCCTTGGCCTTGGTACTTGAGCGCGACGATCTCCGGTTTGCCGTTGTTGTCCAAATCGGCCACGGCCACGCTGGAAGCCGGAGCTAGGAAGAGGCCATCGCCGCCAGCGGTCCATAGCGTCTTTCCGGTGTTGGAGTTGACCGCTCGCAACACGCCGCCTTGCGGGTTGTGCTTGGTTGGATCGGCCGCGTTGGCGCCTGCGGGGACGGAGGTGTCGAACGAGATAAAGACGATCTCGGGGATATCGCGCTCGTTGATTTGGCCGTTTTCATCATCATCGGTAAGGTTGGCCACCACTGGCGTCGACATGACTTGAACCTTGGTAGGGAAGCTGATCGTGTCGCTTTCGAGCGGCCAACGCCAACGCTCGGTAGGCTCGAAGACGCTTACCGGTGGTTCAAAGCGACAGTTGTCATCAAATGCGAGGCCAGTTTTGTGCAATGTTGGTGGATCGCAGGCGTCGCCAAGGCCATCCAGGTCACTGTCAATCTGCTCGGCATTGGCGTCGTGCGGACAGTTGTCTGTGCTGTCAGGAATGCCGTCACTATCGGCGTCAATGATGGTCTCGCAAGCGTCGCCGATGCCATCGTTGTCACTGTCTTCTTGACTCGGGTTGGCTTGGTTGGGGCAGTTGTCGTCGCCGTTGTCGTGACCGTCGCCATCCTTGTCACCATCGCACAGGTCGCCGATACCGTCGTCATCCAGATCGGCCTGCGAGGGGTTCGCCACATTCGGGCAATTGTCGTCATCGTTGTCGAAACCATCGCCGTCCAGGTCGTTGTCGCACAGGTCGCCTAGCTGATCATGGTCGTGATCGGCCTGATCGGGGTTGGCCACCTCTGGGCAGTTGTCGCTCTCATCGGGGAAACCATCGTTGTCCCCGTCGGTGTCGCACGCATCGCCTTTGCCATCGTGATCGTGATCGGCTTGATCGGGGTTGGCCACCTCTGGGCAGTTATCGCTGTCGTCAGGGTAACCATCCTGATCGCCGTCGTTGGGATCGGCATCTCCGCCTGTGTTCACCGGTATCGATCGACATTCTCCGGCGATGCAACTTTGACCATCGGCGCAGTCGCCGTGCGACGTGCACGTTGTAACGCTAGCACCGTCACAACCCGCCAGTGCCAGAACTCCCCCCACAAAACCCAATGTTGCCCAACGTGCCATTATCTCTGCTCCTGTCTTCGCGAGAGCGCGGGACATTGCTACAGGTTGGTTTTCGGCACCAGAGGAGCGTTCGTTTCGTCGACTTGACGCTTTGCGACATTCAAGCCTACGGTCCGGCCCATGACAGCACTCCATAAGGGCATTTTGGTTGGGTTTTTTGGTTGCGCCTGGGTCCTCCCCAGTTGCAGCAGTGATACCGACAGCGTCCCTTCGCCGCTTGGCGGCGACCCGGTTACGGATGATGGGAACCCTGCATACGCCGACCCAGAGGCCCAAGGCGATGCTGCTCACGGTGATGCGCTGGCTGGCGATCAAGACGGCGAGATCTGCCCACGTTTGCAACAGAGCGCCGATCGCGTGCGCTATGTCGTGATCTCCAAGCCGTACGCTGTCGAGGCGGGCACGGGTGATCCGATTCCCAGCAATCTCTACGAGGTTTTTCGTTTGAGCACGACCGGTCAGCTTGAGAGCATCGGCAAGAGGTTTAATTTAGGCCGCATGGTCAATGGCGAGATCGTGTTTACGCCTGATGGCGAGTTGGGTTTTTCGGTGAGCAGCAATGCTGGAGAAGGCACGATCGGTGTATTTCGCCTCGGCGCCGACGGCACGCCCGAAGTGCTGAACACCGCCTTTGCGGGTAGCTTTTTTGCCTCACGCCTCGTGATGGCTCCCGATGGGCAGCACCTCTACGTGATTGACGGCAACTGGCCCAACAACGGCGGCGGTGTTTACTCTGTGCGAATTGGCTGTGACGGCACCCTTGTGGACGAAGGCCGCATCGTGTCGGGCAAGAACCCGGATGACCTGGCTTGCGTGCCTGGTGCACCGACGCGATTCGTGTTGGCCAGCAAAGAGGCCGATGGCACCGAGCTTGGGGACGACCTGTCGTTGTTCGATGTCGAAGGTGACATCAGTCTGGTGGATGGCATCAACGTGTTTGACGACGACGCGCAGTGGGTGACCGACGTCGCGGTGAGCCTGGACGGTTTATATGCGTTCGCGGTGGATACGGCCGATCGGGACGAAGGAACCTTTCATCGCCTGGCGGTGGCCGAGCTCCGGCCTGAGGGCTTGGCATTGACCCAGGTCGTTTCGCCGCTTTTGCATCAGTACCCGACGGCAGTGGTCCCGTCGCCCTTCGGCAATAGCTTGCTTGTAGTTACGGCTGAGGTGGGTGAGGACGGGCTTGCGATCTACGATTTCGATGCCAGTGCGGGAGATACGCCGGTGAGTTTCCGTGCTGAAGTCACCTACCAGTATGGTCGGCCTGAGCTGCCATCGTCGGCGGTCCAAATTGAGCGCGGCGGTTTGAAGGGACGCGTGTTGATCGCCGAGGTGAGTGCCATCCGCCAGGTGCAGTTTATGGCCAATGGCCTGGTTGCCGACGTGGCAAAGACTGGTACTGGCGATGGCGTGGAGAACATCGTCGGCGCGATAGGCGTGCAGCCCTAGATGCGGCGGCTTAAGTTCCGAATCCACCCGTGACTGCGCGGTGCGTGGCTAGGCTTGTGTGTTTTGTTGTTTGAACGCCACCAGGCTCGCGATGGTTTCCATCAGCGGCGCGAACAATACCGGTTTGTAGAGAAACGCATCCACACCGCTCGATTCGGCGCGCTCGCGTTCGCCACTGCGGCCACCGGTCAGCACGATCACCGGGATATGCGCGGTGCTAGCGTTGTTGCGCAGCTGCTCGATCATCGTAAAGCCGTCCATTTTCGGCATGTAGATGTCAGAGAGCACCAGATCAGCGCCTTGTGTCTCCACAATCTCAAGCGCGCGGTGACCATCGGAAGCAAACGTGATCTTCACGTTGGCGTTGCTTAGGAATGGCGAACGTTCGATAGCGCGCTCGTAGCTGCGCAACAAACGTTCGTTGTCATCGGCCACGAGCAAGCGGTAAGGCGCTATGGTGCTGGATTTGGTCGCGTTGGTGCGGGCATTTAGCACCGCTTCGAGCGCGCGTTTTCCCGGTGACGCCGCAAACTCCAAGCCAATGCCGCCAGCGGTGATGGCGCTAGAGGCGCGAACCCAGGCAACCCTGCCGTCTACGGCCAACGGATCCAGGAGGCCAGGAAACGATAGCGTGGCGCAGACTGTCTCCCCGGGTTCGAAATGACGATCGGTACGAACGAACAAACCACCCGCCGAGAGGTTCTCGGTCCAGTCGGCACGGACGGGCGAGATCGCTTGATAGCGCACGCAAAGCGTCAAGGGGTGCCGGGGATATTGGCGTTTGTTTTCTACCGGAGGTTGTTTGGGCACGCTAAGCCGACCTTTCGTTGTTCGGCAATCCCTCTTGCCCCTTCCAAGTAGCGTAAGGAAACCTGAGCCGAATGGCAACGCTACTCAAGTTGATGGGGCCTTGCGGAGAACGACTCTCGTGGTCGCTGTCAACCTCGCGCCGCAGCATCTGCCAACAACGTGGCAGTAAAACGGGCGCGCAAGTACAAACCCAGCGGCAGCACGCGTGCCGGGCCGTCGTCGTCCACCTGCCAGGCGCGCATGCGGGAGTCGGCGGCCTTGGGACGGACTTGCAGCAAGACGCCCTCGTGAGCCGTGGGCGGCGCGCCGGTGGCGATCTTGCCCATCAGGTCTTCCCAATCGGCGGCCAGTTGTGCCTCCTCGGCAGCGTTGGGCCGCCATAGGAACGGCTGCATCACCCGTCGTGCGCCGATGGCCAACGTGCGTGGCGCCACCACTGGAACCCACAACACCTGCGCAAGCCGTCGTCTCAGTCGCGAGCTCAGCCATTGTTCTTGCACGGCGTCGGTGAGGTGGATTGAACAGCAGAAGGTAGATTCTTTGGGGCGCTGCGCCGCGGTTAGCGGCAGGGTCTTGAGCTCCACGCCAAGATGCGGGAAGTCAGGTCCGTCGCCCGCGAGGGGTGAGGCGCCCAAGGCCGCCTCTATCAGCTCGCCAACAAAGCCTTTGGCACGGCAGGACTCGCTAGGTACTGAGGCCCCGAGCGCCAAGGCGATCTCTGCGACGGTGTGTCCCGCCAAAGCCTGCGCCCGTACCAGGAGTTCTGCCAAACTTTGGGGTTCAGGCTTGCGGGGTAGCACGCGCGTCATCGGCACACGGTTTCGTAAGAATGCTGGGGCGTAATGACATGGGTCCAGCTCACGGCTATATCTGCGTCTGCCATGCGCCAAATTCTTGTTTGTTTAGCCATTCCGTTGTGTGCCTGCGCGGCCCTGTCGAGCGCGCCTACCAAAACGCAAAAAAACAAAACGCCCGTCGAGGCCGAAGGAGAGGAGACGGGCATAAAGAGCATCGCGCGACTCTTGCGCGAGTTCAACCGGGCGTTGGGCGACAAGCAATTTGACGCGGCCACGACGCTGCTCGGGAAGGCCGACAAAGCCGTGAGTACGGCCTCCGAAATGACCCGTTCGCATCCCGACTACGAGGATATCGAAGCGTCGGTGCGCGAGTCACGCACACGTTTGGACGCGGCGATCGAAGCCGATCGCATCGCCCGCCGCAACGCGGCGATTGACGACAGCATCAAGCGTGGTGAGGCCGCGCTCACCGCTGGCGTGCTCCTTTACAATGAGCTGCGGGCGCGCGTGCCCACCGAGGAGGATCTTGAGGCGCTTACGCAAGCGGTGGCCGCGATTGCTAAGCTGCGCGCTGATGGACGCCAGTATGAAGATGAACAGCGCTATCGCACCCATGCGGCCGACCTCGACCCGAAACTTGCCGCGCTCGACACGCGGCGTCGTCAGGCGGCATGGCAACGCAAAGCTTCCGAGCTCGCTAGTGAACCGATCGAGGAGGCGTATGAAGCCGCGCAGTTGATCGATGACGCCAAGAGCCCGCAAGAGGCGATTTTAGGATTTGGACGCATCACCGCTGGGTTTGGCCGTTGCGTCGGCGCATTGACAGGATTGCAGACAGATGCCGACTACCGTGACGATTGGCTGATTGAGACCCGCTTGGGTGTGCGCACGGTGGCCGAGACCAAACGCTTGTGCGCTGAACGGGGTGCCAAAGCCAAACGCGAGTCGGATGCGCGCGAGTGGCAGGAACAGGTGCAGACGGTGGTGGCCACGATGGCGCCGGTGGTGCAGAAGGCACGGAGCGCCAAACGTGCCGCCGAAGCCCTGTCAGCCGCACAGGTGGCGGTCGATGCGCTGCGCAAGTGCCAAGGCACGCTGGGGGCCTTGTTGCGTCATCCAGGAAACAATCCGAGCCTGAGTTTCCAAACTCTGTTGGGCAAACACACTGCGGCCTCACTGAAGGAGGCGTGTGGCGCTGAGGAGGGGCGCTTCGTGAAGGTGCAGCCTAGCCTCCGGTGGGCGCTGGGCCTGGATGCCGTCGCGACCAAACTCGACGACCTAAAGACGCGCATCGCACAGGCCGAGGTGAGTCAGGATTTGGCTGCTCGGGTCGAGCTGTGGCGTGCGATTGTGACGGGCTATGCCGAGTGCAGCGAAACTGCGAAGCGCGTGGCGCAGGAGCCTGCGGCCGATGCCAGCCTCGTGATCAACACGGCGCTTGGGGCATTGAATGTGAAGGCGCTTGAGAAAGAGTGCGATCGCCAGCAGCGTGATGCCCAAGAACATCAGGCCGCGGCTGCGGCTAAATTGGAGCTCGCGAAATTCGTGGCGACGTGCCGCGGTGAAGAGATTGCGGTGGCGGAGCGCGAAGGCATTCCGGCCCGGGTCGAGACGGTGACTGGCGGGCGAGTGTTTATCTATGAGCAGGGGAAGGGCAAGACGGCCATCATCACCCGTTTTGGTTTTGATCCGAACGGCAAGCGCGTCGATTTTCGCATGCGTTGGCTTGAGTCGATCAACGCGTTGGTCAGCGAGTTGGATCGTTTGCACAGCGCCGTGCGTGCGGCAGCCACCGGCAAAGAGGCGCTCAAGGCCACGGAAGGGTTGTTACCCGTTTTGGCTGTTTGCATCGAGACGCTCGACCAGACCGAGAAACATCCCGGATATGATGCCACGACGACGTTTGCCACGGCCCTGGGGAAGCTTGCGGCGCCTAGGCTACGCGAGGCGTGCGTGAACGAGAAGGCCAAGCGCGCGCAGAGCTTGGTCGCATTGCAATGGCGCACCAAGGTTGAGGAGCTGCGTGATCGCATGGCCCAAGCTGATGAGGACCTCGACAAGGCGCGTCTGGATGGACCCCCAGAACCTCGGCTGCAATTGTTGGCGACGGCCCTGGGTGGCTACACGGAGTGCGTCGAACGCGCCGAAGCTTTGGCGACGACCGTCGGCAACGACAAGAACTTGAAGGTCAAAACCGCTGCTGGGGACGTGAACCTGGCAGCGCTCAAGAAGGCCTGTAGCAATGGCCTTGCCGCCAGTCATAAAGAGCGGGAGCAGGTCGAACGGCAGAAGGCGTTGGATCAGTTTGTGGGCACCTGTCGAGCCGACGAGACGGAGGTGGCGCGCCGGGAAGGGGTGCCGGCCCGCATCGAGAAACGCGCGGGCGGTCGCGTGTTCGTCTATGACGTGAAAGGCAAGAGTAAACGCTTCGCCTTTACCGCGGAGGGGAAGCGCACCGATGAGAAGAACCTCGGGGAGCTACAACCTGAGCCGCCGTCTTCGCCAAGGCGTTAGTGCTGCCGGGGCCGCGCCCACCCTGTGCGCAGACGCAATCCCGTCAATAGCCTAATTTCTCCAAACGCTATCGGGATCTCGGGATTCCGGCAGAAGTACCTTGGCAAGATGTCATGGGCATAGGCTTGACAAACAAGCATGTGCACTGCATTACAGGCATCATCTCATTGTGGCTCTAGCAAAATTCTTAACAACATCGTGGTAAACCATTGTGGCGCAATGGCTTTAGTGTTTGATGATTGTTTATATGCTGTTTGAATAGGTATTTGCGGAGCTACTGTTGAAAATTTGTTGGTTGGTCGAGGGTCGGCGCGATGCGTCATAGGCAAACCCGCGACCGGTCAGGATCGTCACCATAAGTGTAGGGTAGTGTAATGTATGTGCTTGATTTTATTGTATAAAAGAGATGGCTAATGATTTCGCTGAAGTCTCGGCAAGGTCGTCCAACATCGCGGAATCTCAGGGAATAGTTGACGCATCGGGTGAGAGTCGTTACACAACCAACAGACACGGCCCCCTGGCGGTTGGCGAAGAAAGCGTTGGGATGGTCCTGACGCGAGGCTTAAGGGGCCACGACATGGAGAGGGATCCCATGACCAAGGCTGAGCTCGTAGAGAAGCTTTACAACAAGTGGAACGGCCAAGTGACCAAGAAGCTCTTGGGCGACATCATCGACGGCACGTTCGACAACATGGCGGTGGCGATCAAGAAAGAGCACCGCTTTGCTTACCCGGGTTTCGGCACCTTCGTGGTGCGTAACCGCAAGGCCCGCAAGGGTCGTAACCCCCAAACGGGCGAGACCATCAAGATCAAGGCGTCGAAGACCGTTGGCTTCCGCCCGGCCCAGACCCTGAAGAACTCGCTGTAAAGTGGCGTCGGCCTCGCGCCGACCTACCGCTGCTGCGATTCGTCGCAAGACGACTTGAAGTTAGCAAGATACGCCCTGTGCTCGATCGCTTACGCGGGAGAGCCAGGGCGTGTTTGTTTTTATTGGTGGGACCGCCCAGCGGCATAAGTCTGTTGCCCCACCACAGCTCGTTACGCCGTTTTTGTGTCCCCCCAAGCCCCGCTCCTCGCGTAGGCGCGGCGGAGTCAGAACGTTACGACGACTTTGAGCGGGTCGGTGCGGGAGTGGTCGGCGTTTACTTTGATTTGCGTCGTGCGTTCGCGACTGTCTTTGCCGCCTGCTTCTTCGATCACGCGTACTAAGTGGCTGCCGATTTTGAGCTTGAACCCGAGGACGGGGGCATAGCCCAACGACTTGCCATCGACCATGACTTTCGCTGCCGGCGCGCCCATCGCTTTGATGGTGACGTAGCCCATTTTGCCATCTTTGGGATCTTTTGCCTCTTTGGGCTCTCGGGGCTCTTTTCCCTCTCGACGTTCGACTTTGCGTTTGGTCTTGCGGCGTGCGGGGGGGGAGTCGTCATCGTCGGCATCGAGAAGCTCGGCTGGGCTACTGACCACCGGTGTGGGTGTGGGCACAGGCGTGACGGCGGCTGGTGCAGGTGTGGGTGGGGTGGGCGGGGTTGGCAGTACGGCGGCTGGGGGCACCCCCGCTGGCGCGACCGGTGTGTTGATGGAGGGTGCGGCGACGAGCAGGTTGGCGTTACGTTGGTGACCGCGGTTCAAAATGATCACCGCGACGATGGCTGCTACGACCACGAGCGTCGCAGCCATCAACGCCGCAACGATGATGCCGGGCGAGGGTGCATGCGTCAGCGGTTGGGGGTGCAGATGCACCCCGGATACCGAGATGGAGGGATCGGCGGGTGGTGGTAGGGCTATGTCGGGGGCTGGTCCAGGCTCCGGGGTGCGTTCCCCCTCCACGGGGGGCGGGGGAATGTTGGCAGGGATTTCTAGCAACTGCGTGGAGTTGGAAAACTCCTCACCAAACGCGCGGTCTTTGTTGTGCACGCCGGTCCAGCCGCTGTGGGCTGGCTCCGGTTCGGGAGCCTCCGGCGGCACTGGGGGGGGCACCCTGGGCGCAGAGGCCTCTTTGACGTCGGAGAGCTGCGTAGGTTGTTCCCCCGTGGTCTGTAGGTGCGCCAGCGGATCACGCCGCGCCGGTTGGGCCGATGCCGCCGGGGCCGCCACGACTTCATTGATGCGGGTCTCGAACACCTCGGCTTCCCGTGGCGCGCGTCGTTGAGTGCTAGATTCGAGGCAGTCTCCTAGTGTGGTGCGCGAGTACTGCTGCAGCCGTTGACCCAGCTGCGCGATCTCCTCTTTGTACAAGGTTTGGATGAATTCTTTGGCTTGCTTGGCGCCGAAGATGCTTCGATGGGTGATGAGTAGTGGTGCGAGCGCTTCGGCGAGATCGGAGGCCCAGGCAAACCGTTCTGCCGGATTGCGCACCAGGGCCTGTTGTAGGATTGCATCCACCTCGGGGGGCAGATCGGCGATGTTTCCGGAGAGCTGTGGCACCGTGGGGGCTCGGACTTTTTCCAGGATCGAAAAATCGCTTTCGCCTTGGAATAGCTTCTTGCCGGTGAGCACCTCGTAGAGCACGATGCCCAGCGCGAAGATGTCCGCGCGGCGATCGATGCTCCCACCCATGACTTGCTCGGGTGCCATGTAGGCGAACTTGCCCTTGAGCACCCCGGCGCGGGTTTCGGTGTCGCGCACCTCGGCTTTGGCGATGCCGAAGTCGACCACTTTGACCTCGCCGTCGTAGCTCACCAGGATATTTTGGGGGCTGACGTCGCGGTGAACGAGGTTGAGCGGTTGCCCATCCACCCCGTGCTTGCGGTGCGCGAAGTCCAATCCCTCTGCGGCTTTGTGCAAGACATAGGCGGCAAACCCAAGCGGAATCGGGGTCTTCGAGGAGTGGGCCCGACGAATGATGTGGCGCAAGTCGCGGCCGTTGACCAACTCCATCGCAATGTAAAGCTGATCGTCGAATTTCCCGAGCTCATAGATCTGCACGATGTTGGCGTGCGACAGCTGTGCGGCGAGCTTGGCTTCATCCACGAACATCGTCGTGAACTGCTCATCCTGATTCAGCTGTGGCAGCATGCACTTGATGGCGACCAGGCGCTGGAATTGTTCGGCGCCTGTCATCTTGGCCCGGTAGACCTCGGCCATGCCACCCGAGTTGATGCGGTCCAGCAGGATGTATTTGCCGAACCGTGAGGGAAACCGGGAATAGGACATTTCTCGTCCGCTGGAGGTTGAAACAGCGAAAAACCCCTGCCAGCGCTCTCAGGGTACACGGCCGTGCAGCGTGGCTCAAGCGCTCACGCTCACGCTCACGCGGGGACCTATGTCTCCATGGGGTGATGGTGCTGCGGGTATCACCTAC